>JAFUAD010000045.1 GCA_017460835.1 Oscillospiraceae bacterium | reverse complement strand
GTTTGTCTGTTTTGCTTCTTCTTCTCCTTCAAAGGTTCATCAGAATGATACGATCTTGCGGCAATATTTTACTAATCAGCACGGACAATGGCAGCCGGCACTGCCGGCCGCGTGCACGCCCAAGCGTGCCAAAATATTCGGCTGAGAAAAGACATACGGCTCCGCTCATTATGGTGCGAAGCAAAATGGCAGCGGGCCCTGCCCGCCCGGCAATATTTTGCAAGTCAGGCAGGAAGAGAAAGACAGAAGGTCAGCTTGCCGCTGTCATAGGACGCGAGCAGCATCCCGCCCATCCGCTCTGTCAGCGTCCGGGCGATCGAAAGGCCGAGCCCGGTCGAATAATGCGCCGTTTCAACCGTATAGAACCGGTCGAAAAGCTGCCCGACCTGCACCGGCGTCAGTGACGCGGCGCTGTTCGTGAAGGTGATCTCTCCGCTCTCCGAAAGCGTGATTTGCAGGTCGCCGTCGCTGTATTTCACCGCATTGTTCAGCAGATTCGAGAATACCCGCGCAAGGTCCTCGCGGTTGACGCGCCGGATGATCCGCGTGTCCGGAATCGTAATCTCCGGCGTAATGCCGCGCCCGGTGAGAGCGGGATAAAAGCCGGTGATGCTCTCGGCAAGAAGCTGATTGATATACACATCCTCTGTCTGCGTCTCCCGCTCGTCGCTCAGAATGACCGAATACCGGAACAGCTCCTCGGTCAGGTGCTTCATGCGGGTTGCGCGCTCGCTCATGATATCGCGGTAGTGCCGGACGGTTTCGGGGTCGTCGGTTTTTTTCATCAGATCGAGATAGCCGCAGATTGCCGTCAGCGGGGTGCGCAGGTCGTGCGAGATATTGGAGACCGCGCGCTTCAGTTCGGCATTTCCCTGATGATAGAGCTGATGCTCCTCCCGCAGGATCACAAGCTGCTTGTTGATGCTGTCCGCGAGCCGGCACATGTCGCGGTCGGTCGAGGAAATGCCGATCAGCGTGTTGGTGTCCGATTGCAGCTTTTCTGCAAATTCCTGTCCGATTTCTCTCGCTGCCGCCTTCATGCGGTAAATCTTCCAGCTCAGCAGCAGAATCAGGATTCCCGCCGCCGCAAGCAGCCAGTACAGCATACAAATGCCTCCTTTGTATTCCCGGAAACACGTTCAGGGCGCACCGGCTCCGGCACGCCCCAGACGGGTTATGTTCAGTTGAGATTGGTTTTGCGGAAGATCATGATTCCTCCGGCAAACGACGCAGCGCCGACACAGAGCATCAGAATGCAGCAGCGCAGCGTGTGCGCATACGGCTCCGAGCAGGTCATCATCATCATCCGTCCGAAGGGCAGCGCGTCCGTAATCCAGCCCAGAAGCTTTGCATTATAAAAAATATCGGCGAGGGTACAGATAAACAGATTCGTATACAGCGCGAGCACCGGAAGAATGCCGCCGAGCGCCGCCTTGACCGACATGGTGAGGAACGCCGCGACCAGAGAAAGGCTCAGCACCGAGCAGAAGATGATCAGGCTTGCTTTCAGGAAGCCGGTTTTGTTAAAGACGGGCGCATACAGCTCCGTCGGATCCTCCGTAACAGTGAGCTTTGTGGTGATGACATAGCCCGCGTAGAGGAAGACGGTATTCAGCAGGTAAATGACCGTCAGCAGAATCTGCTTTGCCAGATAAATCTTCGTGCGGGAGTGCCCGACGATGATCTTATTGCGGATCGTATTCTGCGTGAAATCCTTGCTCATGACCATCCCGCCGATGACCGTGACGATCTCGAACAGCGCCGCACAGATCGAGGGCAGCCCGTCCATTGAGCCGTCGCCGTTATTGCCGTTTAATATGCCGCACAGGATGCCGAACAGCAGGAAGATCAGCGGCAGCAGCTTGACGTACAGGAGCTTGAATGCATTTCGGAATTCAAAAGACAGCAGTTTATTCATTTGAGCCACCTCCCACAAGCGACAGGAAGAAGCTCTCAAGGCTTTCGTCCCGTTCGGTCATCTTCCTGACGGAAATTCCTTTTTCATGCAGCGCCAGCACGAGCGGTGTGACCTCCGTCTCGGTGAAAATGCTTGCGCTGCTGTCGGATTCCAGCTTGTATTCGAGTCCGAGATCGCTGAGCGCCGCAGAGAGCAGCTCCGGGGAATCCGTCTCGATATAGAGGCTCTTTTTGCAGGCGGCTTCCAGCTCCTCCGCGCTCATTTCCTTCACCATGCGGCCTCCGTCGATGAAGCCGTAATGGGTCGCGAGGCGGGAGAGCTCATCGAGGATATGGCTGGAGATCAGCACGGTGACGCCGCGCTCGCGGTTGAGCTTCAGAATCAGCTCGCGAATCTCGATGATGCCCTGCGGGTCAAGGCCGTTGATCGGCTCATCCAGAACCAGAAAATCGGGATTGCCGCAGAGTGCGATGGCAATGCCGAGACGCTGGCGCATGCCGAGCGAGAATTTCTTTGCCTTCTTCTTGCCGGTGTCGTGCAGCCCGACGAGCTCCAGCAGCTCCTTCACGCCGTCAAAGGACGGCAGGCCGAGCGTGCGGTATTGCAGCATCAGGTTTTCCTCCGCGGTCTTATCCAGATAGATCGACGGTGTTTCGACGACCGCGCCCATTCTTCTGCGAACCTTCAGAATCTCAGGGCTCGAATGCGCCGCGCCGCAGAGCTCATATGAGCCGCCGGTCGGGTGCTGCAAGCCGGTGATGAGCCGGATGAGGGTCGTCTTGCCTGCGCCGTTCCTCCCGACAAATCCGTAGATCGCGCCCTTCGGCACGTTCATCGTGAGATTGTTCAGCGCCTTGAACTTCGGGTAATATTTGCACAGGTCATTGGTTTTCAGTAAATATTCCATTGCTTTGACCTCCCCTTTGGTTTCTGAATCCAGTATAGCAGAGAAATGTTAAGAAACCGGTTAAGAGAACGGTTAAGATCCCGTTAAGATTCTGCACGCAGCATAAACCCGATGCCCCAGACCGCAGAGATATACTCCTTTCCGGTCGCGGCGCGGAGCTTTTTCCGCAGGTTGTGGATGTGAATTTTCAGCGAATCCTCGGTGCAGTCGGGCGTATCCGCGCTGATCTGATCGAGAATCGTCAGCTTTGCGATTGCCTGCTCCGGGTTCAGCATCAGCAGCTTCAGAATCGCATATTCCGTGCGGGTCAGGCGGATTTCCCCGCCGTTTGCGGAGACGCTCCGCGCATCGGGGTGCAGCGTGAGCGCCTGATAGGTCAGCACGGAATTTTCACCTGTCTGCGCGCTTTTCCGGAGCTGAACCGCAATTCTGGCGAGCAGCTCTGCGATATCAAACGGCTTGGTGATATAATCCGCGGCGCCGCCGAGCAGCAGCCCGACCTTGTCCGCAACATCGCCCTTCGCGCTGACCACGATCACGGGGAATGCGCTGAGCTTCGGGAGCAGCGCCTCTCCGGAGATTCCCGGCAGCATCAGATCGAGCAGAATCAGATCGGGTGTCTGTGTTTGCAGCATCAGCAGGGCTTCGGTGCCCGAGTAGGCGCGGGAAACCTCATAGCCCTCTCCTTTCAGCGCCTCATGCAGCATGTCGCTGATATGGATATCGTCGTCAATGATCATGATGTTCGGCAATTTTGTCACCTCTTTCCGCTTTAGGCAACACCGCACAGAGCTGGTGGTGCCTTTATTATACCATAAGATGCGCCAAAACGCAATGGGCAGAGCAGCCCGTATAAAGAATCAGCACACCCCGCATGCATCAGGGTGTGCCTTATTTTGTTGAATCGGGTTCCTTCGGGTCTCCGGTTTCTTTGCTTTTCCCGGCGCCCCGCCGCTCCAGCATCTGGTCGGTGATAATCAGCAGCACAATAGCGCCTGCCGCCGCAGTGATTCCGTAGCCGCTTTGCAGAAACCGCACAAGATTTCCGAGCCGCGGAATGTTCATGACGCATTTTCCGAGATAGGCCTCCTCCGTGACGGGCGCATCGTCCTCGTCTGTATTGGCATCGCCCATCGTATACACGCTGCCGTCCTCGATCCGGACGGCGCGGTGTGTGACAGCCGTTCTGCCTGCGTGCCGGAATGTGATGATATCACCGGTCTGAATCCCGCTGAAATCGCTCCGGCTGCTGACAAAGCATACGCTGCCGACCGGAAGCGTCGGCTCCATCGAGCCGGTCACCACCACATACATCCGGATCCCGCACAGAAACAGCAGGATGACGGCTGCGGCGATGACGGCGGTCAGGGTAATGACGCTGTTGATCAGAATGCGCAGAACCGCACAGGCAGAATCAGCGCCATGCTTCTTCATAGGTCAGCCTTTCGCCGTCCGCATCGTCTGCCGGAACGGCCTCGGAATACACATAGATGTCATAGGAATCCGCATCGACGGATGAATCGTCCGGGAACAGGGTCTTGACCCATTTCATCAGCGCACGGGTCTTTTCCCGCGGTTCGACCGCCTCCGTGTAATAATAGAAGCCGTCCTCAGCGCGGTATTCCCATCCCGCCGGAAGCGCGGAGAACGGGAAATCGCCGGCATTGACATAGGCGCTCTCATCGTTCTGATCGGAGGCTGTCGAAATCCACGAAATATCGCGGACAGCCGAGGAGGAAAATTCCATTCTCACGCGGATATAGCAGGGGACTGTGCCGGTGTTTTCGATCTGCACATTTTTCCGGAAGGGCGCATCGTTCTTTTCCTCCGGCGGATCAAATTCCTCGGCAACGGAAATCTCAATGATGCTTTCAAACTCCTGCGGTTCCTTTCCGACAAAGCGGTTTGTCGTCAGATCGGAATTGGTAAAATATGCGAGGGTCGATGCCGTAAGGATAATCAGAATCGCGCCGGCAATCAGAATGAGATATTTCTTTTTCAGCTTCATCGGCATCACCTCATTCCCCTGTGCCGCCTGACCCGGCATACTGCACCCGGTTGTCGGCATACGCCGTAAATCCGGGCGGTTCCGTCTCGTCGAGGCTGTTCTGATAGGATACGGTCACGCCGTCAGCGGTGTGCAGCGCGACGGTCGCGGACTGATAGCTGCTGATAATGGCATGGCTGTCGCCGGTGACGGTCAGCCCTGCGGGGGCATAATGCAGCGCGGAAAGCTCCTCGACCATGTAGCTGCCGATCGGCAGATTCTCTGCAATCACGGTCTTTGTGAGCCCGGTGTCGCCGCGTTCAAAAGCGATGCAGCGCGTATAGGTCGCCCCGTTTTCGACGGCATTGCCGTTTTCGTCCTTTGTCTGGGTAATGCGGAACATGAACACGGGCGTACCGTTGGAGCGGTCGATGCGGTCCACGGTTTTTTCAATCGTAATGCTGCTCAGGATGCGCTCATTCGGAATGCTGAGCGTATAGCCGTATTCATCCGAATAAATCCATGATTCCGGCAGATCGCCGATTGCATTGTACCGGGCGTTTTCGCTGTCATACTGCACGGCGTAGAGCCGGTCGATCGCGCCGTCCGCCAGGGTCAGGTGGAATACGATCTCGTAATCCGGCTTGGCAAAGCCGTTCGGCGGGGAGGTCTCCTCCAGCAGATAATAGCCGCTCCGGAGGTTCTCGCCGAAGAACACGCCGTTTTCGTCGGATGTGAGGCCGGTGTATTCCGAGGTCGTGTACTTTCTGTTGTTTGCTCTGTCAAACTGATACAGCGTGAATACCGCGCCCTTGAGCGGATTCCCGTCCGCATCCACCTTCCGGAGCGTCAGGGATTCCGGCTTATCCGTGACCGTCAGCGTGCCGCTCTTGTGCCCGTTTTCGTACTGCACATCAATCAGTGCTGCATCTGCTGCATCAAAGGCAATGTCCATCTGCCCGTCTGCCGAGACCGTAACGGTCAGCGGCGCGGAGAGCTTCTGATAGCCCTTCGGCGCTGCGGTTTCCTTCAGCTCATAGGTGTGGCCGTTTGTGAAAAATGCATTGGTGATGAGCCCGGATTCATCGGAGGTAAAGCTGCCCATATCCTCGTCAAGGGTCAGATCGCGCAGGGTAAAGACCGCGCCGTAGAGCGGGTCGCCTGCCGCGGACTGCTTCAGGATCCGGAGATAGTCTCTCGAATTGACGATCGTATCCGTCCGGATATTGTGGCCTGCACCGCCGACCTCGCCCTGCTCATAGCTGACGACATAATCGTAGGCGTAGGTATTGCCGCCGTTTGTCTGCGCCTCGAGCGAGAGCGCCGTATCGGCAAGGTAGGGCTCACAGTCTGTTGCCGCATCCAGATCGCTGCGCCAGTTTTCGGGCTGCACCGTATCGGGATTGACCTCCAGCGCGAGATATTCATTTGCCTCCTGCTCGTCATTGAAGTAATAGATCGAGGTATTCGGCGCGACCAGCTCCCGCAGCGTGCCCTCGACAAATTTCAGCGTATTGCCGGGCTCCTTGTGGAACAGCGCGATATGAATGGTCTCGTGCGAATCGGTATACTCCTGATCGGTCCAGTGCTTGTTGACGGTTATGCCGAAGCCCTTGTGGTTGATGACCGTGAGGTGAGCGTTGGAATTCTCGCGGATGATGCCGTAATTGACATCGTTTCCGGGAATCAGGTTATAGCTTCCCGCCTCGGCCTCATAGCCCAGAAGCTGATAGCCCAGCGGAATCTTGATCTCCTGCTCCTCGACCATAAAGGCGGTTGTCGGCAGGAGGTTCTCGATCTCGACGGAGAAGCCGTCCGGGATTCCGGCGATGGAGCCGTTGTTTCCGGAGATGCTGCACACAGCCTTTTCGCTGCCGTGCTTGGAGAGCTGTCCGTCTACATAGACATAGTAATAGCCTTCGCTGTCCCGCACATAGTATTCGCCCTTTCTGTACGGAACCGGCACACCGTCCTCATCGAGGAAATTGACCTGAAATTCAAAGCCGGTCTTGTCGTCTGCGGCGGGGTTCCCGTCCTTATCGACCACGCGCTTGGTGATTTTCAGGGTTTTGAGATAATCCGAATCAATGTGGTTTTCATAGACCACGCGCTTGCGGTTGGTGACGGTATCCGCAGAGGATGCGACATCCGGATACGACTTGACGAGCGTTTCCGCGAAGTCGCTGTCATACACCCGCTGGCTGTTGATATTGACATAGTCATATTCCTGATTGAAAACGCTGAGCTCCTTGAAGTAATACTCCGTTTTTTTGCTCGGCATGGAGAATTCCGCGGCCTCTCCCGCGCGGAGGAAATACACATTCTCATAGACCGTGCCGTGCAGCTCGACGGAATCCGCATACTCGATCTTCTGATTCTGGTTTTCGTAATGCGGCTGGTCGTCGGGGTTTGCGGGATTCTCATAGAGGATGTAATCCTCGCTGCCCTCCGGCTTATAGTAAAGCTGGTAGGCGTATTTGGTATTGGAATAGTCGGTGGTCTGCGTACCGGTCAGATTCTTCTGAAGGAACACGCTGTTCTCCGGAACCGTTGCGAGGTTGAAGCGCAGGCGGAGGTTCGAGGCACCGGCGCCGCGCTCCATGAAAAAGATCTTCATGGTGTGCGAGCTGTAATCCTTGAAAATGCCCTCACTGCCGGAAAAGCTGCCGTCATTCTTGAAATATTCGCTGATGCGGCTGTCATCCCACGGCTCTCCGTCCGGGAATACGCCCGCTGCGCGGAAGCAGTCGAGAATCGTTGTGGTATTGTAGGTTCCGTATTTATAGCCGTTTGAGGTCATGACCTCGCCGGTCTGGAAATTGATCTTGCCGTTCAGGGCATTGTGGATACCGCCGAGATCGAGCACCAGCACATCGTCGATAAAGAGCCAGAAGTCATCGTCTCCGGTGAACTCGAAGATCAGCGGATTGCCGTTTTCGTCGCAGCCGTTCTCCGGAATCATGAAGGTCGCATCAATCGACATGCCGAAGAAGTAATCCACATCGCTTGCCGGCGGGACATTGATGCTTTCGCCGTATCGCGGGTTATCCTCGGAGAGGAGCGCCTTTGCTACGCCGCCGCTGTAAATATTGCGGGTATAGGTGTTGTAATCCGCAACCTGATTGTACGGCAAAAAGTTGCCGCGGAAATAGGAATACTTGTTCGCAGTTGTGCCCGGCGCGATCAGCTCCTGATAGACCGTAAAGTCCGTCACGCCGTCATAGCCCTCCGCAGAGGGTGTGCTGCCGGTTCCGTCCTCATTGACCAAAAATGCCGAATTATCAAAGCAGCTGTACTCAAAGTATCCGGTTTCCTCGAAGGTGCTTTTGAGGAACAGGTGATTTGCCTCCCGCTCCGGATAGGATGCATTTTCCGAGAACAGCGGTTCAAGCGAGAGATTATTTCTTACGGAGACCGGATAGCCGTCCTCCAGAATCCGCTTCACCAGACCGGTTCTTGCGCCCTCGCCGTCGCCGGTATAGGTCGATTCGCCGATGATATTGGTCTGGAACGCGCTTCTGTCACCGTTGCTCGTATAATCGTACATCCTGATGGTAATGCCCTCGGCCTTGCTGTCAACGGTTTCAACAGGATGAAACGCCTCGTTTGTATTCTTCACGGCAAAGCACATCTGAGCGGACATGGTATCCGGCGCGGGAATGAGCGAGAGATCATCCGAATACCGGTAGCCGTACCAGCTCCAGACATTGCCGTCCCACGCCTCCAGCGTCGAGGTGTATTCGCCGTTCTCTCTGCCGCTGAGCGTGACGCCGATCGTGCTGTTCGAGAGAATCTGGCCGTTCTGCGGCGCGAGATACATTCCGGTCACGGGGTTGTAGAATTCATAATAGCCCGAATCGCCGTACTCGATAAACTGCCAGTAAAGGCTTGAATTTTCGTAGTCGATCCACTGCACGACGCCGCCGCTCTCCCAGACCTTCACGAGATTGCCGTTTCCGTCAATGGCGTAGTTTTCGTACTCATTCGTCTCCGAATTCCAGACCTTGCTGTATACCACGACCTCGGCATCCTGCACGAGATTCTCCCGGTCGGAGGCACTGACCTTCCGTGCGGTATAGACGGACTGCGGGCGGAGCGTTCCGCTGCCGTCATCGGGCTTTGCATCGGTCACAAAGGCCGGCACGAACCATTCTGTCCACGCTGTACTGGTCGCATTCGGGCCGTAGGTCTGATAACCCTGTGTATTATTGCTGCCCTTACGGTTGACCGCCCAGTTATCCTTATTTACGAGGCGCAGCTTATTTGCATTATTGCCCGTACCGTTATTCTGCACCGTGATGACGGAATACCCGTCCGGATCCGGCGCATCGAGCAGCTCGATTTTTCCGCCTTCGACGCCGTTGACCTTGACCTTATAGCTGTAAAGGGACAGATACTTGGTCACACCGTCCACCTCGGCGGTAATATAATAATCGTTGTCCCCGATCCATGTGAAGGTCCATTCCGTCACATCCGTATCAGAGATCAAATAATTGGAAAAGTCATCGGCATCCGAGATGATCTTCGAGGCAGGGTATACGCTCACTTCCTTGATCTCAAGGCGGCTTTCCTGCTTGTATTCTGCCATAAGTGCCGGCATGCCCTGCTGTGTGCCCGTCTCGCCCTCTTTCTTATCCCAGTTGAGGAGCGCAAAGCTCATGCCGTCGAGCGCATCGCCGATGGCCGCCCCGTTCATATTGTAGAAGACGAGGCCGTATGCGGAGAAGGAATCCGTCTCGAATTGCATCCGGTCGGTAAACTGCGCGGCATCCTCCGGAAGCGGCAGCTCCGCCCCGTCATCGGCCTGCACGGGCGTCCGCTCGGTTTCGGCATTCATCAGCACCGCCTGCTCCTCGGTAATATGGATCACATCCGATTCGACCGCGCTGAGGAACATCGGGCGCGTGTAGGCAAAGCCGACCGAAACCGGCCCCTCCGGCTCGGTCACCTCGCCGTCAGCAAGGAAGGAAATATCGAAAAAGCGTGCATACTGCAGCTTCGCCTCCGCGCCGTCCTCGCCGGAACAGCTCTGCCGGACGGTGCTGTCCGAGACGGAATACAGCGCGTCATACTGCAAGGTATCCGGCACAAACTCCGTCATCGAAACGACGGTGTTCTCCGGGATATTGGCCTCCTCGCCAAAGGAAACAGTGATGCAGATATCGTCCGCGCCGATCACTGCGGAATACTGTCCGTCATCGCCGCGCGTGACCGTGCCGGATGCAGATTTCGGCACCGGCGGCTCTGCGGCGGGCTCTGTCACGGTTGTTTCCGTTTCTGTGAGGGTCGTTGTCAGCTCGGTTTCGGTTACGGCGGTTTCGTCCGTTTCAGCGGAAAAGGCCGTCAGATTTTTGACATCCTGCGGGGAAAGCAGCAGCGAGGCGGCCACGCAGAATACGGATAATTTGCGGAGTCGGTTCCGGATCTCAGGAATACGCAACTGTCTCACTCCTTTCGGGCATTTTTGCTGCCGGATTCAGAATTCCCGGCCTGAGGGGACACTTCCCCATCATCATATTAAGATATTATACCATATTTCGCGGAAAAAATCAATGGAAAAACAAGAAAAAAACCGCCGAATGAAAGGCGGAAAAACCGTACAACATGACAGGGGACACAAAAAAGCGGGGGCGATTCCCGATCGTCCCCGTGATGTATCTGTGTTGTATTCAGAGCTCTATGCCGCTGCGGCGCAGAAGCTCCCGCGCCGTATCGACAGAATCCACGCCGGTCTTGTTCTTGACCGGTGCAAATTCGCGGCTGCGGTCTACCTCATAGGCAAGGCAGTCATCCTGGAGCTTCACCATGTCGAGCGCCAGCGTCTCAAATTTATAGGCATTGGGCTCCTCCGGAATGACCGTCTCGCCGGTCTCCGTCATATACGGAACAATTTTGAAGGCGCGGTGCAGCGGCAGTCTGACCGAAAGCGTCCGGTCGAGGCTCTCCACGCGGAACAGGTAATTCAGAATCACGCCGTACCGGTAGGACAGCGTGCCGTCCGGCTCGCGGCTGCTCCGCATTTCCTCCGTCATTTCGTAATATTCCACGATCGAGGGCCTGCCGTCCTCAAGGCACAGCACCCCGACCTTTTCCTCCGGCGCCGCCTTCGCGACGACCTTCGCGCCGGAAACCTTCCCCGAAGCGATCACCGCCCCGATGAAGCACGGGTCGGCGATGCGCTGGAGCACATTGTCCACGGCAAACACATTGAGCCACTCGATGCCCGCCTGCCGCACCGACTCCAGCATGCCGGTCTTTGCCATAGATGCATACCAGCCGCCGTTGCCGTTGGGCGCTGCCGATAGCCTGCCGCGCTCCGCGAGCATGAGCTTCCCCTCGCGGTCAACCGTCGGGAGCTGCTCCTGCACAAAAAAGTGAACCATACCGGCGCGGTAGCCGAAATAGCCGTGCTTTGCAAAGAACTCCTGCGTTTCCCCGCAGTTGCCCTCGCTGGTCATCACGAACAGCGGAACCCATGCGCCCGCCTGCTCCGTAACCATCAGCAGATTGCGGATCAGGCACTCAAAAATAAACAATTCGCGGTTTACACCGATATTGAACATGCCCTTCGGATGCTCAAAACCGAGCCGGGTGCCCTGTCCGCCGGCAAGCAGAACGGCACCGACCTTTCCCCCGCGAATTGCCTGTAATCCGATTTCGGTATAATAATCCCGATTTTTTTCTGTTTCATCGAGCGTCACGGCACGAAGCGGTGCAAATTTGCCGCGCTGCTCTGCGGATTCCGCCGCCTCCAGCACGGAGAAGTCCATATCCGCAAGCTGCGAGAGCATCGCCTGCTGCTCGTGCTCGGGCAGCGTCTGCAAATAAGTGCTGATATGCTCCTGCTTCAGCAGCTTCAGCTTTTTCAGTATGCTTTCTTTCATACGCAATTACGCTGTGCATTCTGCCGCAAAGCCGCAGATATCTGCAAAAATCGCCTCCACAGTCCGCATCTCATCGCCCTCGACGCACTCGACCACGCGCCATTTCAGCTTCCTCGCGCAGTAATCCGCCGCCTGTCTGGAGCGCTTCAGATAGTCAAGATTTGCCTCGTGAATATCCTTTTTGGCCTCATTTCCGTGATAGCGCTTGGTCATCAGCTTCTGGCTGACATTCGGATCGACGCGCAGATACACGGTACAGGCCGGCGCGGGAATGCCGAGCAGCTCATATTCATAGTGAAACAGCCATTCCAGAAAGCCGTCCCACTCCGCCTCCGGCAGCTTGGCGCACTGATGTACGGCGTTGGAGGTCGTATAGCGGTCGGCGATCACGATGCCGCCGTTTTCATAGAATTCCCGCCAGTTCTGCATATAGCTTGCATAGCGATCCACCGCGTAGAAGCTCGATGCAGCATAGGGATTCACGGCATTCGGGTCTGTCCCGAAGGCGCCGCCCAGGTACATCTTCACCAGTGCCGAGGAATCGCTGTCATAATCCGGGAAGGATACCTTCCGGACAGCCCTTCCCTGCTTTTCAAAATACTCATAAAGCTGCTGCGCCTGTGTTGCCTTGCCGCTTCCGTCAAGACCCTCAATAACAATCAGTTTCCCTGTCATATTATCCGATCGGGAGCAATTCCCTTTCTCCATACATTTTTTCGTAGTAGCTGCGGTATTCTCCGGAGATGATCTCCTCCCACCAGCCGCGGTGCGTCAGATACCAGTCGATTGTCTTTTTGATTCCGTCCTCGAATTTTGTCTCCGGGAGCCAGCCGAGCTCCTCATGGATTTTCGTCGGATCAATCGCATAGCGCATATCGTGACCCTTGCGGTCCTCGACATGGACGATCAGCGATTCGGGCTTGCCGAGCTCGCGGCAGATCAGCTTCACGATGTCGATATTGCGCATCTCGTTGTGTCCGCCGACATTATACACCTCACCGACTCTGCCCTTGCGGATGATCAGGTCGATGGCGCGGCAGTGATCCTCAACATAGAGCCAGTCGCGCACATTGAGCCCCTCGCCGTAGACCGGAAGCGGCTTGTCCGCGAGCGCATTCGCGATCATCAGCGGAATCAGCTTCTCCGGGAAATGATAGGGGCCGTAGTTGTTCGAGCATCTGGAAATGGTGACAGGGAGCCCGTAGGTTCTGTGGTAGGCGAGCACGAGCAGATCGGCGCCTGCCTTTGACGAGCTGTACGGGCTGGATGTATGGATCGGGGTGGTTTCGGTAAAGAACAGGTCGGGTCTGTCAAGCGGCAGATCGCCGTACACCTCATCCGTCGAAACCTGATGATAGCGCGTGATGCCGTATTTGCGGCAGGCGTCCATCATCACCTGTGTGCCGAGAATATTGGTTCTGAGGAAAATCTCCGGATCCTCGATCGAGCGGTCCACATGGGACTCCGCCGCGAAATTCACCACAACATCCGGCTTTTCCTCCTCAAAGAGCTGATAGATCGCAGCTCTGTCACAGATATCCGCCTTCACAAACCGGAAGCTCGGATTGTCCATCACGCTTTTCAGCGTCGAAAGATTGCCCGCATAGGTGAGCTTGTCCACGCAGACGATCCGGTCCTCCGGATGCTCTTTCAGCATATGAAATACAAAATTGGAGCCGATGAAGCCGGCGCCGCCGGTTACGATAACGGTCACCCTGATTCCTCCTCGTTGTTCAGCAGCGAGAGCAGATATTTTCCGTAATCGGTCTGCTTCAATTCCTCGCCGCATTTTTTGAGCTGTTCGTCATCAATCAGTTTCTTTCTCCATGCAATTTCCTCGATGCAGGAGATATAGAAGCCCTGCATTTCCTGCAAGGTCTTGACAAATCCGCTTGCCTTGTGCATGCCCTTCGGCGATCCGGTATCGAACCACGACACGCCTCTGCCCATCAGCGTGACATGGAGCTGATTGCGGTTCATATACGCCTCATTGACCGACGAGATCTCGATCTCGCCGCGCGCGGAGGGCTGAACGCTCTTCGCGATCCGGATGACGTCGTTATCATAGAAATACAGGCCGGGAACGGCATAGTTGGACTTGGGCTTTTTCGGCTTTTCCTCAATGGATACGACCTTTTTGTTCTCATCGAACTCCACGACGCCGAAATCCTGCGGATTCTTCATGAAGCAGCCGAAAATGGCCGCGCCGCCGTTTTTGATCGAATCCTTAGCCTGTGCAAGGATCTCGGACATTGCCGCGCCGTAAAAGACGTTGTCGCCGAGCACGAGACATACGCTGTCATTCCCGATGAACTGCTCCCCGACGATAAATGCATCGGCGAGCCCTCTGGGGGTCTCCTGCACCGCATACTCAAAATGCACGCCGATCCGGGAGCCGTCGCCGAGCAGGCGCTTGTAGTCCTCGATGTCACGCGGCGTGGAAATAATCAGAATGTCGCGGATTTTCGCGAGCAGCAGCATGGAAAGCGGGTAATAGATCAGCGGTTTGTCATAGATCGGCAGAAGCTGCTTGCTGACCGATATCGTACACGGATACAGTCTTGTGCCTGCTCCGCCTGCCAGAATAACTCCCTTCATATTCTCCTCCCGAATATTGATGATATTCGTTTTCCCCGTATGTCATTCTGAGACTAGTCTCATGAAAGAGGCTGCCGGCCGTTTTTGTATCTCGGCAAAAGCAAGCGCCTCTTTCCCCCCTTCAAGGAATAAAAGCCAAAACAGACAGCCTTTTTTCAGGAAGGCTCCCGCCGTATTGCGCAGCACCCGCAGAAGGCCGGAAAGCACGTTTTTCCGCATGGGCGGCTGTGAGTTTTGTCTGATGTTTATAATTCCTCACATTACAATACAAGTATATTCTATCACGTTTCGTTCACATTGTCAAGTGGTTTTCTGCAAGAAAAGCTTTCCTTTTCTCAGACTTTTTCTCCGGCTCCCATTGCGCTTTTCTACATAATATGCTATAAGCCGGCAGTGCCGGCCTCCGTTTTAACTCCCAAGCAATCTTTTTGTATGTTTTTTCTCCGGCTCCCATTGAACTTTTCGGGATAATATGCTATAAGCCGGCAGTGCCGGCCTCCGGTTCTGCTCCCCGGCAGTTTCTTTCATACATATTTCTCTCGCGCCCATTGCGCTTTTCTACATAATATGCTATAACCGGGCAGTGCCCGGCTCCGTTTTAACTCCCAAGCAATCTTTTTGTATGTTTTTTTCTCCGGCTCCCATTGCGTTTTTCTACATAATATGCTATAATATAAAAAGCGCAGGGATTTTTTTATCTATTGCGCCGGAATCAGACCGAAGCATTTGTCAGTGACACCGCAGTGTCACGGGAACAGGATGATTGATATGAAACAGAAGATCATGACCTATTATGCGCTGAGCGATGCCGAGAAAGCCGAGCTTTTGCAGGAATTTCTCGCGCTGGCTGAGGCATCGACGGAGCCGGAGCAGACGCCTGCCGCTCCGCCGCCCGCACCCTTTGAGCCCTCTGCGCCGGAGCCGGTTGATGTATTCGCGGCAGCCGGGGCGCAGGCCGTACAGGGCGGGGGAACCGCTGAGACGGAACCGGAAATACACGAAGCTGCGAAGAAAACCGACCGGCAGCGCTCCCCGAAGATCGGGAAATGGATTTCGGCGGGCATCGCTGCGGCGGCAGTGTGCGCGGCGGTTGCGGTGACCGTTGCGCTGAACCGCAACCGCCAAAGCAACGGGCTCAGAACCGGCGACCCCGAAAGCCTGATTGCCGAGGTCAGCATGGACGATACCGCGCCCGTGCAGGACGAGACCTCGACCGCGCCCGCCGTTACCGATGCGGTGATGACGACCGGAACCGCCGGCACCGAAACAACCGAAACGACCGCCGAAACCGCCCCGCCCGCGGCGAGCACCGACGCCGCACAGCAGAGTGGGGCGCCCACTGTGACAGTGTCAACGACAACTACTACCTTCACGACTACCACAACACATAGCTATTCTCAGGAACAAAAGGCAGCACAAAACTATGCAAAATGCATTTCCGCCGGATACTGTCATACAATTGGTCTAAAGTCAGACGGGACGGTAGTAGCAACAGGATTGAATACTAATAATCAATGCGATGTATCCAGTTGGAATAGGATTGTTGAAGTTGCAGCTAGAAACATACATACTGTCGGACTAAGGAATAATGGTACAGTGGCGGCAACTGGTTATAACGGACTCGGTCAATGTAATGTTTCCGCGTGGAAGAATATTGCTGCAATTGCTGCCGGTTGGAAAAACACACTTGGGTTAAGGATTGACGGAACAGTTGTGGCCGCAGGGAATAATGATGACGGTCAGGGTGATGTCTCTGGCTGGACATACATCGTAGCAGTTCGTTCCGGAGCATTACATACTGTTGGATTAAAGGCGGACGGCACGGTTTTGGCAACTGGTTATAACGAATTCGGTCAATGTAATGTTTCCGCGTGGAAGAATATTGCAGCGATATCTGCTGGCAGGAATCATTCTGTCGGCCTAATGCCAAATGGAAAAGTTGTGGCAGTAGGAAATAACGAATTCGGACAATGTAATGTTTCTGAATGGAAGAATATTATCGCGATTTCTGCTGGCCGTGACCATTCTGTTGGTTTAATGGCTGATGGTTCAGTGGTTGCAGTGGGTGATAACGAATTTGGCCAATGCAATGTCTCCGATTGGAACGATATTATCGCAATTTCTGCTGGCCGCGATCACACCATCGGCTTAAAGGCGGACGGAACAGTTGTAGCTACAGGGGATAATCAATACGGTCAGTGCGATGTCTCCAACTGGAAGAACATCGGACCCCCGCAATAACCGCTTGCAATCGCGGCGCTGCTGTGGTATAATAGAGCCATACGAACCGAAAGGAGAAGGCAGATGATCGAAATTGACATCAACGACCTCGACCGCTATTTTGTCAAGTCGGAGCTGATCCCCGCGATCTGCTATGAGGTTGATACCAAAACCGTGCTGATGCTCGCATACATGAACAAGGAGAGCCTCAAACGCACGCTCGAAACCGGATACACATGGTTCTGGAGCCGCTCGCGGCAGGAATACTGGAACAAGGGCGCAACCTCCGGCCATCTGCAAAGGGTCGTCTCGATCTTCGCGGACTGCGACGAGGACACGCTGCTGGTGAATGTGAAGCAGACCGGCGTTGCCTGCCACACCGGCGCATATAGCTGCTTTTTCCGGGAAATTTACAAAGAGGATGAGGAGAAAAACCAATGACAGTTTACAGAGAAATTTTCGAGGTCATCAAGGCGAGAAAGGCCGCCTTCGATGCAGGACAGGCGCCGGAGAAGTCCTATACGGCGTATCTCTTTGAGAAGGGCGTCGATAAGATCTGCAAGAAGGTCGGCGAGGAAGCCACCGAGACCGTCATCGCCGCAAAAAACGGTGACAATGACGAGCTGAAAAATGAGATCAATGACCTGCTTTATCATGTCATGGTGCTCGCGGCGAATCAGGGACTCGACTGGTCTGAGGTCGAGGAGGTTCTCGCCGAGCGCAATGAGAAAATCGGCAATCTCAAGACATTTCACGAGGTAGACAAGAATACCTGAGCGCTGCGTGCGTTTTTTTCTGCGATTGAGTCACATTTTCTCCCTGCCTGACATACATTGTCAGTGAGGATTCCGCAAGGAAACCCAAATCTATACAGGGAGGAATTGCCATGAATGAAGAAAACACAGCGGCATCTGCCGTCGCAGTCAAAGTTGACCGTGTGTTTGACAGCTGCTCTGACAAGGACTGCATCACGAATTTGCAGGTCATGCTCGAAAACGGCGAGCTGCCGGAGCAGGTGACATCCGTCAAGACAAGATGCTGCTCGATCGAGAATGTCTGCATGAGCGTCGAGCCGATCCCGTTCAACAGAGGGTATTATTCTGTCGATGTGACCTATGCATTCGGCGTCGAGCTGCTCGCCTATGAGCGAAGCTGCGATGCGCCGATCACCCTGCGCGGAACGGCGTCCGCCTCCAAGAGCGTGATTCTCTACGGCAGCGAATCCAGCACCAAGACATTTTTCAGCAACGGCGCCAGAATCGGCGACACCAACACCTGCTGCGAGGTTGTCAATCTGCCGACCGCAAGCTGCCAGTGCGTCGATCCGATCGCGCTGGAGACCAGAATCGCCATGATGCCGGGGCTGCCCGCGCCCGGTCAGACGCCCCAGCCGGGGATGCCCCTGCCGCCGCCGCGCAGAGCGGTCGTGCTGACACTCGGCGTGTTCTCGGTCATCGAGCTGACCAGACCCGTGACCATGACCGTCGCGGCGTACCCGTACAGCGTCCCGACAAAAACCTGCTCCGCAGACTGCACCGATTCGCCCTGCGAGATCTTCAGCAGACTGTCCTTCCCGACAGACGAATTTCTGCCGCAGATGCCCGGGACGGCCGATCCCGCACAGAACAGCGGTGCGCAGACACTGCGCTATACCGGCTTTGAGGGTTATCAGCCGGGCAGCGCGGTTACACAGTAAACCCTACATAGCCGCGTGAGCGGCGGGCATCGCCCGTTCCGAACCGCTCACGCGGCTTTCTGTTTTATCCATACATCGGCGCGGCACACCAGAGAATAAAGGTGCCCTTCAGCGATGGGCAGTGGGGGACGCCGTCCCCCACACCCCCTGCCAGAGGGATACTATCCCTCTGGACTCCCATTATAGCATCCCGGCAGCCCCCTTCATGGGGACTGCCGGGATGCCGCAAAGGGATTCCAAAGGGACGATGTCCCTTTGGCGGGGTTTGGGGCAGAGCCCCATTACCAATCCGCCGGAGGCACTTTATTTTCCGGTGTGACGCGCTGATATGAATGAAAAAAGGAGGCATGGAGATGACACATGAGGAAGCGGCGAAGCGCGTAAAGGAGCTGACTGAGATCCTCCTGCGCATGGCGCATGAATACTACGATCTCGACGCGCCGACCGCCGACGACTACGAATACGACATGAAAATGCACGAGCTGCGCGATCTTGAGGCCGCATTCCCTGATCTGCTGGAGCCGGATTCCCCGACGCAGCGCGTACAGGGCAAGGCCTCGGGCAGATTTGAAAAGGTGACGCACAGCGTCCAGATGGCGAGCCTTCAGGACGTTTTCTCGTTCGAGCAGGTCGCGGCATTTGTGGAGCGCATCAGGGAGACGGCGGAGAATCCGATGTTCACCGTCGAGCCGAAAATCGACGGGCTCTCGGTCTCGCTTGAATACGAAAACGGCGTCCTGACCCGCGGCTCGACGCGCGGCGACGGGTTCGTCGGCGAAAATGTCACGGCAAATCTCAAAACGATCCGGAGCATCCCGCTGAAGCTGAAGGATGCACCGCCGGTGCTGGAGGTGCGCGGCGAGGTTTACATGCCGCGGGCGTCCTTCGAGCGGCTCTCGGCGCAGCAGGAGGCTGCCGGCGAGGAGCTGTTCAAAAATCCGCGGAATGCGGCGGCGGGCTCGCTGCGTCAGAAGGATTCTGCGGTCACGGCGGCGCGGCGGCTGCAAATCTTCGTGTTCAATTTGCAGCGTGTTGAAAATGAAGCACCTGCGTATCATTCCGAGACGCTGGACAGGCTTTCGGCGCTGGGGTTCCCGGTGATTCCGTATACGCGCTGCCCTGCCGATGCGGAGATCATTCGCGCGGCGATTGAAAAAATCGGCGCAGAGCGCGGGAATCTGCCGTATGACATCGACGGTGTGGTCATCAAGGCGGACAGCCTTGCCCTGCGCGAGCAGCTCGGCGCGACCGCGAAATACCCGAAATGGGCGATCGCGTACAAGTTCCCGCCGGAGGAAAAGGAGACAAAATTGCGCTCGATCGAGGTGCAGGTCGGCAGAACCGGCGTGCTGACGCCTGTTGCGGTGTTCGATGAGATTCAGCTCGCAGGTACGAGCGTTTCGCGTGCTGTGCTGCACAATCAGCAATATATTACCGAAAAGGACATCCGCGTCGGCGATGTGATTCGCGTGCGCAAGGCTGGAGATATCATCCCGGAGGTGCTGGCGTCGGTTTCGCATGAGCCGGGTTCTGTGCCGTATCAGCTTCCCGACCGCTGTCCGGTCTGCGGCGCACCCGCCGAAAAGGACGGCGACGAGGCGGCTGTCCGCTGCTTCAATCCGGCATGTCCGGCACAAATCTTCCGTTCTATCGTGCATTTTGCATCGAAGAACGCCATGAATATCGACGGGCTCGGCCCTGCGATCGTGCAGCAATTGCTCGATGAAAAGCTGATCGCCTCGCCGGCCGATCTCTATACGCTGACGAAGGAGCAGATTCTGAAGCTGGAGGGATTCAAGGAAAAATCCGCGGACAACCTGCTCCGGGCGATCGAGCAGTCCAAATCGCAGCCGCTCGACCGCGTGATCGCGGCGCTCGGCATCCGCAATATCGGACAAACTGCTGCTGCATTGCTCTGCCGGCACTTTGGCTCGCTCGATGCGATCCGCAGCGCAAATTCAGAGGATATTGCGGCAATCGACGGCTTCGGGGATATCATGGCGGAATCGGTTGCGGAAACCTTCCGCGAGCCTGCGTTTGCGGCGATGATCGACGCGCTGCTCGAACGCGGGGTGCGCATGGAATATGAGGCAAAGCAGCAGACCGACACGCGCTTTGCCGGCATGACCTTTGTGCTGACGGGCACGCTCCCGACGATGAAGCGCGACGAGGCAAAGGCGCTGATCGAAGCGCACGGCGGCAAGGTCGCGGGGTCGGTATCGAAGAAAACGAGCACGGTCGTTGCGGGCGACGACGCCGGCAGCAAGCTCGTCAAGGCGCAGGAGCTCGGCATCGAGATCATTGACGAGGCAGAGCTGCTCAGGCGGTGCGAAACGGAATAAACACGAAGCGGGAGGGAACGCAAGGGTTCTCTCCCGCTTTTGCGGTGCTTATGTAATGGAGGTGAGCGGAATCTGCTCGAGATCCCATGTGCTGTCGGAGTGAATGGTAATCAGCTCGGCGCCGCGCTGCTTGGTTTCCTTTGCAATGCCCGGCATCGCGAGATAGTCGATGCTCATGCCGTAGGTCAGGCGGATTCCCTTGTATTCGAGCGACGCATTGTTGTAGTGGTCGTGTCCGCAGAAGAAGCCGGTCGTGCTGCCGAGCTCCAGCGCGGTATCGAACATCTTGCTCGGATAATCCGAGCAGCACACCAGATCATTCGTGATGCCGCCGTGATCGCCGGGGTTTTCGCCGAAGAAATACCGAACCTCATCGCTGCCCGCGTTATAGAGCTCCGTTGCGGTTTTGTATTCCTGTAACGGAATGTGGAAGAACACCATAGAATTGACCGTGTGCCCGGCCTCGGCGTTCATGCGCTCCACCTCGCCGGCGTACCAGTCCACCTGATCGTCGTGGATATAGTCGTAGACATTGATGCCCTCGCCGGTATAGGCATTAGAGTCGATCAGAAACAGTCCCGTATTCATCGAGCCGTCCGAATTGCGCAGCTCGATCAGCTGATTGTTTCTGCCCATGATATCCGGCTGAACATAAGGGTACAGCAGATTTCCGGAGGTTTTGAAGGAGAGCGATTTGTAGACCTCGTTCAGTTCGGTTTTATTGAGCGTTGAGAGTGTTTCGGTATCGTGATTGCCGTAGGTGAATGCCCACGGAATGCCGGTATTCCGCATAAATGCCGCGAATTGCTGAACCGGCGCGGAATTGTTCAGAGACATGGACATGATGCCGAGCGGAAAGCAAAGATCTCCCGTGACGATCACAAGATCGGGGTGCGTGTGCTCAATCTCGGTAAAGCACGCCTTCAGTGCTTTCATATCCTTGTTGTACGAGTAGAGGCTTCCGCCGATATGAATATCAGTGAGATGCAGAATTTTGAAATCCTCCGTAGAGGCGGTGACGGTGTATACGCCGGTATCATCGTTATACTCGATCTTGTGCGTGTTATGCTCCACAACGGGAACAGAATTGATATAGCTTTGTGTATACCATGTATCGCGGTTCAGCAGTGTGAATCCGCTGCACAGCAATACGGCAGCAGTCACAACGGCGAACCTTCTGGGGTTGAACACCAGATTCCGGAATGCGATGCTTCTCCGCACGGTCAGGTCGAGCAGCAGGATGATCGCGGCAAAGACAAATCCCGCTGCAAGGAAGATATTGCCCGGATAGCTGATCGTTCTGCTCGCGATGACCGTAAACAGCGTCACGTCGACCCAGAAAACCAGCGAGAGAATCGTGATGAAAATGCCGTATTTCTTTGCTTTTTTCAGCTCCGGAAGTGCGATCCGCTTCTGAATCAGCCGGTGCA
Source organism: Oscillospiraceae bacterium (assembly GCA_017460835.1). Taxonomy (GTDB): domain Bacteria; phylum Bacillota; class Clostridia; order Oscillospirales; family Ruminococcaceae; genus Firm-04. Next base: position 53,847 of record JAFUAD010000045.1, on the reverse strand, counting down.
GAGTGAGATTCTTGACCAGCAGAAACAGCGGAATCTCGACCATAATCATATTGGAAAAGAAATTTTCCGCGAGCTCGGCGGATTTGGAATTGCCGAATACATAAAAGCTCAGCTCTGAGCCGATGAACACGAACGCCGCGCCGATCAGAAGCGCAACGGAATTGAACAGCCGTTTTGTGTACTGATCGGAAAGCGCGCGCAGATAACTGAATGCGGCATTGTCATATTTGGCATCCCGGTTTTCACGCTCTGTTTTGATGAGATTCCGGATGCGGCGGAGTGCCAGCAGCACGAAAACAGCGCACATCCCCGTCACGAAGAAAAACTCCGCGTTCAGGTTGACGGCGTTGTAGATCATCCAAATCAGCTCGGTAAAGGCAAACATCGAGAACAGTGCGGCCATATAGGTTCGCCGGCGCTGTTTTCGCATGAGTTTTTTTGTCGTCTTCAGGTCTGCGGCATCGCCGGCATTGCGCCATGCGAGCGCCTGCTCCCCGGTATATCCCGCAAGCTGTGCGATTTTTGACAGGCTTCCGTATTCGGAAAGGAGCAGATCAAGCGCTTCTCCCTCGTTGTGCTCCTGACACAGCGCATCATACTGTTCGCCGAGCGCCTTCTCAATTTTCGGCTGTGCCTCGCTTGCCTCCGGGCTGTACGGGATCTCATCAAACATGAGATCGACAAATGCTTTGATTTTATGGTTAGGCCGGGGTTTGTCAGTCTTTTTCTTCATGATCTGTCCTTCGTTCCGTGAATTTTCTGAGCAGTTTTTCTCCGATTGTCTTTCCCTTCCGGATGCAGGTGCGGATGATCTCCAGAATCAGCAGCATCATTGCAGTGACGAACGCGCCTGCGAGCACGGCAAGCGCGACCGCATAGAATCTGTTCCCGCTGAACCGATACAGTTCTCTGTACAGTGCAACGGCGCTGAGAACGCCGGTTGCAAAAGCGGTGTAGATTTTGAACCCGCGCCGGATGCGAAAGAACAGCGTGACGGCATTTTTTGAGCGCTCCAGCGCCTTTTTTCTGTCCATAAGCCATATCCTTTCGCGTCAGTTGTGTTTTTATTATATCATGAATCAAAAGCCCTGTCAAGAAATGAGACCGCCCCCTTGCCGGGACGGTCTCGGTTTATTGTATGATGAAAATTACGCTTTTGCGAGCTTAATGTGGATATTGCCCTGCTCAGCCTCGACATCGACCTCGGTCAGCGGAGCGGCGACCGTGCCGAACGACGCAAGTGTTTCGCCGCAGATATAATCTGCATATTCTGCCGGATATGCGCCGGAAACCTCCAGAATAATCCGGTCGGAGATTTCGCAGCCGCTCTGCTTTCTCGCATCCTGAATCATGCGGACCATGTCGCGGGCGATGCCCTCAGCCCGCAGCTCGTCGGTGATCGTCAGGTCGAGCGATACAACGATGCCGTGCTCGCTCATGATATGACCGCCGTCCTTTGCCTGATAGGTCACGAGGATGATCTCCGGGTTCAGGGATTCCTCCTGCCCGTCGATCGTCAGGACTGCGGCGTCCTCGGTCATGCGGAAGCTGCCGGACTTGATCGCCTTGATCAGAACCGGAATCCGCTCCGGGTACAGGTCGCGGATTGCGCTGAAATTCGGCGCATACTGCACGCTTGCGATCGCGGAGACATCGTCTGCGACGACGACCTCCTTGACATTCAGCTCCTCGGCGATGATGCCGGTGAAGCGCGTGACGATCTCTGCTGCATCCTTCGAGACCAGCGCGACCTTCAGCGTGCTCAGCGGCTGACGGATCTTGACATTGTTCTTGTTGCGGAGTGCATGTGCGAGCGAGATGACATTGCGCGCGATCGAAATTTCACGCAGCAGCGCGGGATCCTGATACTCCGCCGGAATCTCCGGGAATCTTGCCAGATGCACGGACTCCTCGCCGGTCAGAATCCGGTAGAGGTAATCGGAGAGAATCGGTGCCGCCGGTGCGAACAGCTTGCAGGTGTTGACCAGCACATAGAGCAGCGTGTCGTAGGCGTTCTTCTTGTCCGCGGTCATCTCCTTGCCCCAGAAGCGGCGGCGGGAGCGGCGGATAAACCAGTTCGTCAGACCGTCCATCAGCGCATCGAGATTGTCGGTGTAGTGATTGACGAAATACTGCTCCATGTTCTGCGTGATCTTCTGCTCGGTCTCGGCAAGCAGCGCGAGAATCCAGCGGTCGAGCTGGTTGTCCGACTGCGGAAGCGGCAGTGCATCCGGATGATAGCCGTCGATGTTCGCGTAGGAAATGAAGAAGTTGCAGGCATTCCAGAGCGGCAGGATGAGCTGCTGGAGCATATCCTGAATGCCGGAATCCTTAAAGCGCAGGTCACCAACGAGCATCGCATTCGACTGGAACAGGTACAGGCGGAAGGCGTCCGTGCCAAATTCCTTCATCAGCTTCATCGGGTCGGTATAATTGTGATTGGATTTCGAGAGCTTTTTGCCGTTTTCGTCAAGAATCGTGCCGTGAACGACGCAGTTCTTGAATGCCGGGCGGTCGAACAGTGCGGTTGCCATGACATGCAGATAATAGAACCAGCAGCGAATCTGACCGGTATATTCGACAATGAAATCACACGGGAAATGCGACTCGAACCATTCCTTGTTCTCAAAGGGGTAGTGCTTCTGTGCAAACGGCACACAGCCCGACTCAAACCAGCAGTCCAGCACCTCCGGCACGCGCTTCATCGCCGCGCCGCATTCGCACGGGAATGTGATCTCATCGACAAACTGGCGGTGCAGGTTATCGAGCCGCACGCCGGAGCGCTGCTCGATCTCATCGAGGCTGCCGAGCACGACGCGCTTTTTGCAGTCCGGGCACTCCCAGATCGGGATCGGCGTGGACCAGTAGCGGTTTCTGGAGATATTCCAGTCGCGGGCATTCTCCAGCCACTTTCCGAAGCGGGAATCCTTGACGGAATCCGGAATCCAGTTGACCTGTGTATTGTTCAGCTCGATCAGGCGCGGCTTCAGCTTTTCGATATTGAGATACCATGCGTCCATCGCCTTGTAGATCAGCGGCTCGCGGCAGCGCCAGCAGTGCGGATAGTTATGCTCGATCGTGCCGTCTGCGACAGCCTTGCCGTTGTCATAGAGGAAGCGGATGACCGTCGGGTTCATCTCGATGACGGTTTTCGCATCGGTTTCGGAATAGAAATCGGTGACTTCCTTTGTGAAGTGTCCCTTTTCATCGACCGGATTGACCATCGGGATATGGTGTCTGCGGCAGGTCCAGTAGTCGTCCTCACCGAATGCCGGTGCGGTGTGAACGATGCCGACGCCCTCCTCGGAGCCGACATAATCCGCCGTGACGACGCGGAATGCGCCCTCCTTCGCCATATCGGCAAAGTAGGGGAACAGCGGCTCATAGGTCTTGCCGACGAGCTCGGCGCCCTTGCACTCCTTCAGAATGACCGGCTTCTTGCCAAATACCTTCGGGAAGCCCTTGAGGGTTGCCTTGCAGGCGATCAGAACGTCGCCGTTCTCCGCCTCAACATAGGCATAATCGAGATTCTCACCGACTGCGAGGCAGAGGTTCGAGGGCAGCGTCCACGGTGTCGTCGTCCATGCGAGGAAGTACACCTGCTTGCCGTCGATCTGCTCGTCGGTCTTGAACTTTGTGATGATCCATCTGTCCTGACGCGGACGGGTGGAGTCGGATTCTCTGGTATCGGAGATCGAGAGCGAGGTCTCGCAGCGGCAGCAGTACGGCGTGACGCGGTAATCGCGGTAGATCAGATCCTTGTCATAGCACTGCTTGAATGCCCACATGACCGATTCCATATAGGTGAGGTTCATGGTCTTATAGGCGCCGTCGTAATCGACCCAGCGCGCCATCTGATCGACGTATTCGCGCCATGTTTCGTTGTTTTTCGAGACGATCTCATGGCATGCCTCATTGAATTTGCCGATGCCGATTTTCCGCTCGATCTCGGTCTTGCTGTCGATGCCGAGTGCCTTTTCCGCCTGCGTTTCGATCGGCAGACCGTGGCAGTCCCAGCCCCAGACTCTCGGCACGGAATAGCCCTTCATCGTGTGGTAGCGCGCGATCAGGTCCTTGATGAAGGAGACGAGCACGGTGCCGTGATGCGGGATTCCGGTCGGGAAGGGAGGGCCGTCGTAAAAGACAACCTCCTCAGCCTGTCCGTTGTTGACGGATTTTTCAAATACCTTTTCTTCTTTCCAGCTTGCCAGCATATCCGCCTGAATCTGCGCGAGCTTCGGGCGGCTGTCAAGGGGCTGATAGTTTTGCATGGGAATGCATCCTTTCTGTCTTGAGATTCATGCAGTAAACATACACTGTCCAGTATAGCACAGAATGCAAAAAAAGTCAAGATTTATGAGAAAATCCGGCACAGGGCATTCCGGCGCAGCAATTTTGCGGGAGATTCAGGACATTGCCGGCTTGCCCATTGCGGTCAGCGCGGCATTGATCTTCTCGGTATACGGCCCCTTTACGCCCGTCGCGCCGATGATCTCCTCCGCGATCATATTGCCCTGACTGTCAAAAAACATCGTCGTCGGGGTATACATCAGATTCGAGAGGAGCGTTTGCAGATCGCCGTCCCAGCTCACGATCGTGGTGCCGGTAAAGCCCGCATCATCGAGGATTTCGCGTGCATCGTCCGGGTAATAGCTGCCGTCGTAGCACCATGTCAGAAGCTGCACATTGTCCGGCAGCGACTTTTCAAACTCCGCAAGCTCCGGCATCTCGCGGATGCAGGGCGGGCAGGTCGTGGACCAGAAATTGATGACGGTCACATCCGCGCGGGCGAAATTCGCCTGCGAAAGCTGCTCACCGTTCATCCCCTTCGCCGTAAATGTATGCACATCCGGCAGATCGGTATAGTGGATCCGCTGAGTCGTCTGCGGGGCAGAGGTGCTTCCGGGCTCGCTGCTGCCGGTTTCGGCCGATTGCTCCGGCTCCGCCGCGCTGCTCTCCGGGGCGCTGATCTCCGCGATATCGCCGCTGTTTCCCGCTGTCTGCGGCGATCTGCTCCGCAGGGTATCGCCGCCGCAGCCGCTCAGTGCCGCCAGCGCGCAGCATGCCGTGAAAATCGCAAAAAACCTTCTCTTTTTCATCATACTCATCCTTTCTCACCAATCCTCTGCCGCACATATTGCAGCAGGGCTTCCTGTTCATTGGGCAGCGCGCCGTCCATGACCTGTTCGAGCAGCAGCCGGAGCCATTGTCCGATCTCCCGCCCCTGCGGGATGCCGAGCGCGAGCAGATCGCCGCCGGTCACCGCGAGCTTTTTGAGGCTCATGCAGGCATCCGCCTCACGCAGCGCATCGAGCATTGCAAGCAGTTCATCCGATTCGGCAAGCCGCTCTGCCCGGAAGCGGGCAGCCTGTGCCGCGACATCGGCCTTGTGAAGCTGCAAAAGCTGATATGCCGCCTCAAATCCGATTTTCTGAACCGTGCGCTTGAGCTGCTTCTCGGTGCCGTTCCATACCGTATCGTGCAGCTCCGTGAGCAGCAGCACGCGGTCGAGGCGCTTCCGGTCGCATTTCATTTTATGCAGCGCGCTCCTCGCGATCTCCTTTGAGATCGCCGCATGCCCGTAGAAATGCCCGCCGCGCCCGTCCTCGGTAAAGCAGTGCGGCTTTCCGCTGTCATGCAGCAGCGCCGCCCAGCGCAGAACCGGCTCCGGCGGTGCTGCGGATACCGCCTTCAGTGTGTGGGTATACACATCATAGTCGTGATACGGATTCTTCTGGTCAAAGCCGTACATCGGCTGAAGCTCCGGCAGAACCGTGAACAGCACATCGGAGAACGCCGTCAGCACGCGCTCGGCAGCGGCGCCGCAGAGCAGCTTTGTCAGCTCCGTGTCGATGCGCTCTGCCGAAATATGATGCAGCAGCGTGCGTTTTGTGTGAATTGCGCGGGCGGTCTCCTCCGCAATTTCAAAATCGAGCACCGCCGCAAACCGCATTGCCCGCAGGATGCGCAGCCCGTCCTCCTCAAAGCGATCCTCCGCCTTGCCGACGCAGGCGATGACGCCGCGCTTTAAGTCCTCCGCGCCGCCGAACGGGTCGATCAGCCCGTTCTCGGGATGATACGCCATCGCATTTACGGTGAAATCGCGCCGCGCAAGATCCTCTGTCAGCGAGTCGGTGAACGTGACCGAATCCGGCCGCCGGTGATCGGCATACACCCCGTCGATGCGGTAGGTGGTAATTTCGATCGGCATTTTGTCGATGACGACCGTGACCGTCCCGTGCTGCAAGCCGGTCTCGATCACATGAAATCCGCGAAAGCACGCGCAGATCGCATCAGGCTTTGCGGCGGTGGTGCAGTCCCAGTCATGCGGCTCCGCACCGCGCAGCGCGTCCCGGACGCAGCCCCCGACGATGTATGCCTCAAAGCCTGCCGCGTTCAGAAGATCGAGCGCCCTCTGCACCGGCGCAGGCGGGGTAATCTGCAATTTTGTCATTTGATTTGCCCTTCATTTCCAGTATTGTTTCAGCAGCGCCCGAACCGCGGAGCAGTCGTAGTGAAATCCGGTCTGCTGTGCGCTGTCCGATTCGGTGTCGTCGATGTTCTTCAATTGGTCAAACCGCTCCGGCTGATGCGGGTCGGCGCCGTTTTCCAGCAGATACGCGATAAACGCAATGCATTCCGGCGCCGGGTAATAGGTTTTCCCCTTTTTCATCCCCGATTCTGTCCGGTAAAGATTTCCCTGCCGGTCGGTCACCTCATTCAGACACATTCCGACAGCGGTGTCCAGAACAATCCAGCGGTGTTTATCGGCAAATGCCTGCGGATTCGCCTCCAGAAGCTGCCGCGCCCTTGCCCAGTCGTTTTCATAAATCAGCTTCATCAGCACGCGATAGCAATACGGCGCATCCGGTGCATAGCGGATGCCGTAATGCGCGCAGCTTCTGATGAAATCCTCGGTGATACCGGGATAGTTCATCCCGTCCCGGCGGATGCAGTAGCAGACCTCGCCTTTCGACTGCTCGCCCGCCCGCCGGAACCGCTCGACGCTGTCCGTCCGGTGCATCGCGGATTTTTCGAGCACCCTGCCGGATGTGATGTTTTCGGCGCGGTGATAGGCTTCGAGCTTTTCAAAATCAGTCTGCGTAAAGGTATCTGCGATCACGGCCTGCAATGCCTCGCCCGCATAGCCCCTGCCCCGGAATGCCCTGCTGATGCAGTATTCGATCTCGGCGGTTTTCACATCGTCATACACCCGGCAGAAGGCGATCTGCCCGATATTCTGCCCGCTTTCCCGCTCAATGATCGCCCAGCGGTAAAAGGCAGGGCTTTCATAGGATGCAATCCATTTGTGCAGCAGCGCACCCGCAGACTCCACATCCGGGTAGCAGGGCTCGCCGTATTCCTGCTGAACTGCCGGGTCGGCAATCCAGTTTTTGAGCATATCCGGCAGATCGGCTTCCGTAAACCGGCGCAGAATCAAGCGCTTTGTGTCAATCGGCTGCGTGCCGGCATGCGTCATGCTTCCCCCTCCTCATTGCAGTAGCGCAGCGTGAGCGATTCGCCGTCCCTTGCGCAGACGGTTTCCGGGAAGATCGCCCTTGCCGCCGGGAGGTAGGTCTCCGGGTCGGGCAGCGACGGGCTGTAATGCGTCAGCCAGAGCCGCTTTGCATTGGCCTCCGCCGCGATCTCCGCCGCCTCGGAAAAGAGCATGTGCTTGGTTTCCAGCGCCTTGCCGAGCTTTTCATCATCGCCGTACATGCCTTCGAGAATCAGCAGATCGGCGCTGTCGGCGGCCTTCAGAATGGCAGGCGTCGGGCGGGTGTCGGTGCAGTAGGTCACGGTCAGCCCCCTGCGCGGCGGGCCGAGCACCTGATCCTGCTCATAAATGACCCCTTGATATTCCGCCTGCGGCTGCTTCTGGAGCAATCCCCAGACCGCCATCGGCACGCCGCCGCTTCTGGCACGCTCCGGGTCAAATTTTCCGGGTCTCGGCAGATGCAGCCGGTAGCCGTAGCAGGGGAGCGTGTGCCGGACTGCAAACGCCGTGATTTCAAGTCCCGCAAAATGCAGCAGCTCCTCCTGCTCCGTCAGTTCGGTCAGTACGATCGGGAAGGGGAGCTCCGGCGCGATGGTGCGCAGCCCGGCGACGGTCTGCACGAGCCCGCGGGGACCTGCGATCGTCAGCGGCTCGGTTCTGCCGTCCTGCCCCATCGAGAGCAGAAGCCCCGGCAGTCCGCTGATGTGATCCGCGTGGAAATGCGTGATGCAGAGCAGGTCGAGCCGCTGCACGGAGCGCCCCGCGCAGCGCAGTGCAATCTGGGTGCCCTCGCCGCAGTCGATGAGGATGCCGTGCCCCTCACAGCGGATCAGGCAGCATGTCAGCCAGCGGTTTTTCAGCGGCATGGTGCCGCCTGTTCCAGGCAGTGTAACCTCCAGCATGGTTGTTGCTCCTTTTCGTGTATTCTCCTGTTCAGTATACCGCATTCTCGTGAAAATGTCAACAGAAAATCACCGCGGACAGCCCCGCTGCATATGCTGAAAAAGCAGATGACAGCATGCCCTGCGCACGCGGAAAGGAGCGCCCTTTGTTTTCAATACTGCTGGCGGTGATCTATCTCTCATATATCAGCCTCGGCCTGCCGGATTCCCTGCTCGGCGCGGCATGGCCGTCGATGCAGCCGCTCTTGCATGTGCCGGTGTCCTATGCCGGCATCCTCTCCATGACGATCTCCGCCGGAACCGTGCTTTCGAGCCTGCTCGCAGACCGCCTGCTCCGGCGGTTCGGGACGGGTCAGGTCGCGGCGTGCAGCGTCCTGCTGACGGCAATCGCACTGACCGGCTTTTCGTTCTCCGGCAGCTTTCTGATGCTGTGCATCTTTGCCGTTCCGTACGGGCTCGGCGCCGGTGCGGTGGATTCCGCGCTCAATCACTATGTCGCGGTGCATTACCCGGCGCGGCACATGAGCTGGCTGCACTGCTTCTGGGGCATCGGCGCAGCGGCGAGCCCGTATATCATGAGCTTTTATCTGCGCCGGAATGCCGACTGGCAGGGCGGCTACCGCACGGTCGCGGTTTTGCAGATCATCCTGACGCTGATGCTCTTTTGCTCGCTTCCCCTCTGGAAGCATACCGCGGAGGGCTCTGACGGTGCGCGCTGCACGGACGAAGCCGTACCCTTGCGCCGCCTGCTTGCGATGCGCGGGGTTTTGCCGGTGCTCATCACATTTTTCAGCTATTGCGCCTTCGAGAGCACCGCGGGGCTCTGGGCGAGCAGCTATCTGGTTCACGAGCGCGGGCTCCATGCCGGGAGCGCTGCCCGCGCCGCCTCCTGCTACTATGTCGGCATCACCGCCGGAAGGCTGCTCGGCGGCTTTCTTGCCGACCGCATCGGCGACCGCAGAATGATCCGCACGGGGCTCTGCGGCATGGCTGCCGGCCTGATTCTGCTGATTCTGCCGGGCGGCGGGGTGCTTCCCTGCATCGGCTTCACCGTCATCGGAGCCGGCGCTGCACCGGTGTATCCCTGCATGATTCATGCGACGCCGTCTGCGTTTCCGCGCCGCTGCACACAGCGCATGATCGGGCTGCAAACGGCAAGCGCGTACATCGGCACGACGCTGATGCCTGCACTGTTCGGCAGGCTTGCCGCAAGGAGCGGGAATATGCAGATCTTTCCGCTGTTCCTCGGATTTTTTCTGGTTCTGCTCGCGCTGCTGACAGAGCCTGCGCCGAAAAAAATCTCACGGGGTACTTGACAAATGAAAAAATCTGTGCTATAATCCAGAATAATAATACTCAAAACCGATGATGCGGAGAGAAAACTGCGTATGTACCCACAGAGAGCCCGGGAAAGCTGAGAGCCGGGCGGAGCACAGCGTCAGCAATGGCCCGCGGAGGGCGCAGCCGGCTTTATGACCGGAAAGCTGCGACGGCTCGGCACCCGTCAGATGCCGGGGATATGCTTGTATCCTGAAAAGTGCATCGGCGTTCCCTGCGGAACCCGGTGAATCAAGGTGGCACCGCGGACGTACCGTCCGTCCTTGACAGATCGTTTATGATGTCAGGGGCGGGCGTTTTTTATTTGCTCCTGCATCGAAATAAATTATGAAAAAGGAGCGATTATCATGGCAAACCGCAACGAAATCCCGTACAAAATCTATCTGGAGGAATCCGAAATGCCGAAGGCATGGTACAATCTCCGTGCCGACATGAAGGAGAAGCCTGCACCGCTGCTCAATCCGGCAACGCATGAGCCGGCATCCCTCGATGAGCTTTCCGCTGTGTTCTGCCGCGAGCTTGCAGAGCAGGAGCTCAACAACAACGATGCGTATATCGAAATTCCGGAGGAAATCCGCAGCTTCTACAAAATGTACCGCCCGTCTCCGCTGGTTCGCGCTTACTGTCTCGAAAAGGCACTCGGCACCCCGGCGAAGATCTACTACAAATTCGAGGGCAACAACACCTCCGGCTCCCACAAGCTCAATTCCGCAATCGCGCAGGCATATTATGCCAAGAAGCAGGGGCTCAAGGGCGTAACCACCGAGACCGGCGCAGGTCAGTGGGGCACGGCGCTTTCGATGGCTTGTGCCTATTTCGATCTCGACTGCAAGGTCTATATGGTCAAGGTCAGCTATGAGCAGAAGCCCTTCCGCCGCGAGGTCATGCGCACCTACGGCGCAGATGTGACGCCCTCTCCCTCTATGACCACCGAAGTCGGCAAGAAGATTCTGGAAGCACATCCCGGCACGACCGGCAGTCTCGGCTGCGCGATCTCTGAGGCGGTCGAGTATGCGGTTTCGCATGAGGGATACCGCTATGTGCTCGGCTCTGTGCTCAATCAGGTTTTGCTGCATCAGTCGGTCATCGGCCTTGAAACGAAGGCGGCGCTCGATAAATACGGCATCAAGCCGGATACGATCATCGGCTGCGCGGGCGGCGGCTCCAATCTCGGCGGACTGATCGCACCGTTCGTCGGCGAGAAGCTGCGCGGCGAGGCGGATTACCAGTTTATCGCGGTCGAGCCGGCATCCTGCCCGAGCCTGACCCGCGGCACCTATGCATATGACTTCTGCGACACCGGCATGATCTGCCCGCTCGCAAAGATGTATACGCTCGGCTCGAACTACATCCCTGCTCCGAACCACGCAGGCGGTCTGCGCTATCACGGCATGAGCACCGTGCTCTCGGCGCTGCGCGCACAGGGCATCCTCGATGCTGTGTCCTATAAGCAGTCGGATGTGTTCGCGGCGGCTGTGCAGTTTGCCAGAGTTGAGGGCATCCTCCCGGCACCGGAGAGCTCGCACGCCATCCGCGCCGCGATCGACACGGCGCTGAAGTGCAAGGAGACCGGCGAGGAAAAGACCATCGTCTTCGGCCTGACCGGCACCGGCTACTTCGACCTCTACGGCTACCAGAAGTACAATGACGGCCAGCTTGAGAATTATATTCCCACCGACGAGGAGATTGCAGAATCGCTCGAAAAGCTGCCGAAATTCTGAGAAATCATGATAAAAAGCAACCCGAACGTTTACCCGCAAACGTTCGGGTTGCTTTATTTTAATCTGTCAGGCAAAATAAACTAAGATCAAGGAAAGGAGCACATCCGCTGTTCGGTTTATTTTCGCTTTAGTCTTTCCACAATTAACCGGACTGCCATAATATCCTCATCATCCAAGCCGGATACATCAATCGTTTTATTTCTTGTAATGCCGAGCAGATAATCTGTACTGACATGAAAAATATAGGAGAGCTTAACCAAGACATCCGGTGAAGGTGAACGCTCCTTTAATTCATAGAAAGAGACAACAGACTTTGTAATGCCGATTCGTTCAGCCAGCTGCTGCTGTGTCATTCCATTTTGCTTTCGTAATTCTTTCAGCTTTGATCCAAAATCCACTTTTAGTCAACCCCTATCGCAATTCAGTATACCTTAATATAAAACTATTATGGTGGAATATTGTACGAAAAGGGTTGACAATATTACAGAAATGTGCTATACTTTAGATACGGTTGGTTCTTTTCACAAAATTATCTCAACAACAAGGAAAGGAAGATGAATTATGCCATTCTGTAATAACTGCGGTCAAGAAAATCCAAATGGAATCCCTGTTTGTCAAAAGTGCGGCGCCCCAATGATGCAGCCGGCCTACAATGCACCGATGCCCAATCAGGCAAAACCCAAAAAGAAGAAAAATGTATTGCTGATTGTTTTGTTAGTTGTGGGAGGAGTCATCGTTCTGGGGGCGGTATCCTCTGCCGGTTCAAAAAAGAAAAATCAGGACAGCGGTTCTGTCACAATTGAATCCGGCGGCAGTTCTGATTCATCCGGTTCAGCCAATCAAAGCAGTGCAGCTTCTTCAGCCTCCGGTTTTTCCTATGAGATTACGGACACTGATTTCCAATACTATACGAACTCGATCGGATCAGTGGAATACTACGGATATGTTGAAATTACAAATACAGGCAGCACCAATATATACCTGAAAGACTGCACTTTTGATCTGGAAGACAATGACGGGCACCTTTTGCAAAGTGATAATTTTATTTCAAGCTGTCCGGATATTATCGCGCCGGGAGAAAAGGGGTATTTTTATAACGGAATCGGTGCCTCCGGTATTGATGACTCTGTATCCTTAGATAACGGAATAAAACTTGTTCCTCAGTATAAACTGGAAGAAGCAACCGGCAGTATTGTTGATTATCAGGTTTCGGATACTGATATGAGAACCGATGATTACGGCTATGTGAAAATAACAGGCCGTGTGACAAACAACACCGATGAAGACGACAGTATGCTCTATGTCCAGTTTTTATTCTATGACAGCAGCGGAAAGGTGCTTGCCATCTCAGGAACAACCATTTTGGATCTGACGGCGGGAAGTACACAAAGCTTTGAAGGCAGTACAATGTTTGCGAATGATACGGTTTCCATTGAAAATGTTGCGGAATACAAAGTCATAGCGCGGAAAACCTATTATCAATGGTGAGCAGTTGTTATTGAATTTGTGTTATGATTCAAACTGAAAGCACCCGGTACTGTATCGTACCGGGGGCTCGTCTCATATCCTGTTAGGGCTGCAAAATGTCCTCCAGCTCGCTGAGCAGGAGCATCTGCTCGCGGCGGGTTCCGGCGCAGATGCGCAGACCGTTCGGGAAGCAGCGGACAGAGATGCCCTTTGCAAGAAGCTGCTCGAAAATCTCATGCGCATAGGCCGTCTTGACGAAAACAAAGTTTGTGCGCGGCGGGTACACGGTCTCCAGCACCTCCGGAAAACGCTGTACCAGCGCGTTGATCGCAGTATAGAGCCGCTGCGTCTGCACGATGATCTCGTCGCGGCAGTGCTGCATCAGCGACTGCTCTTTGAGCACCGTTGCGGCGACCGTCTGCGTGACCGCGTCGCAGTTGTACGGCGACTTCGCAGCGCGCACCAGCCCGGTTTTGTACGGGTCAGTGACCGCAAAGCCCATGCGCAGCGACGCCATGCCCATTGCCTTTGAGCAGGTGCGGAGCACGATCAGATTGTCGTATTTCGTGACGAGATCGAGCACGCTCTCGTCCCAGAAATCCATGTATGCCTCATCGACCAGCATCAGGCAGTCCGGCGCGGATTCGATCAGCCGGATGACCGCCTCCCGCGGCTCGCCGAGCGACGTCGGGTTGCAGGGGTTTGAGAACAGCACCGCGTCTGCTTCCTTTGCAGCCGCGATCAGCGCGTCCATGTCAATTTGCAGATTGTCCTTCTTCGGGACGGTCACGACCTCCAGCTCCGCGAGCTCGGCATAGAGCCGGTACATGGAGAAATCCGGCGAAACTGTGACGATCTTGCTGCCCTTTGCGAGAAAGCAGTTCAGCAGGATTGTGATGATTTCATCGGAGCCGTTTCCGGCGGTGACACAGTCCGGCGAGATGCCGTAATATGCAGCAAATGCGTTGATCACATCGGTTGCAATCGGATCCGGATAGCGGTTGAAGGCGATCTGCTCGATCTGATCGGCGATCTTCGCCTTCAGTACAGAGGGCAGATCAAAATAAGACTCATTTGCATCGAGCCGGACCGGATAATAGCCGGTGATCGGGTCATAGGGCTTTAATTTGGTCAGCTTTTCGGGTAAATTCATAGGGGGTTACTCCTTTGCTTCATCCTCAAACCGCACCGCGATCGCGTTGGCGTGTGCGGTCAGCCCCTCCTTGTTCGCGACGAGGATGATATCATCCTTTGCGGCGCGCAGGGCGTCCTCGGTGTAGTAAATATAGCTGGAACGCTTGATAAAGCTGTATACGGACAGCGGCGAGAAGAACCGCGCCGTGCCGGAGGTCGGGAGAACGTGGTTCGGGCCGGCGTAGTAATCGCCGAGCGGCTCGGAGGCGTAGGTGCCGAGGAACACCGAGCCGGCGTTGTCCAGCTTGCCGATGTATTCGAGCGGATTCTGCATCAGCACCTCAAGGTGCTCCGGCGCGACCTCATTCGCGAGGGCGACTGCCTGCTCCGGTGTATCACAGATCAGAACGGCGCCGAAATTGTCGAGCGAGCTTTTGATGATCTCGCGGCGGGAGAGATATTCCATCTGCCGGGTGAATTCCGCCTGTGTCTCGTTCGCGACGCGCTCCGAGGTCGTCACGAGAATCGCGGAGGCGAGCTTGTCGTGCTCTGCCTGCGACATCAGATCGGCGGCGACATACTTCGGGTTCGCGGTGTCATCCGCCATGACCAGAACCTCGCTCGGCCCTGCGACCATGTCGATATCGACGATGCCGTACAGCAGGCGCTTTGCCGTCGCAACGAAAATATTGCCCGGGCCGACGATCTTATCGACACGCGGAATGGAATCGGTGCCGTAGGCGAGTGCCGCGATTGCCTGTGCGCCGCCCATGAGGAATATGCGGTCAACGCCGCAAAGTGACGCAGCGACGAGAATATCCGGATTCGGCTTGCCGTCCTTGCCGGGCGGGGTCACCATAATCAGCTCTTTGACGCCCGCGATCTTTGCAGGGATCGCGTTCATCAGCACAGAGGACGGATACGCCGCCGTGCCGCCGGGAACATACAGGCCGACACGTTCGAGGCCGCGGAGCCGCTGGCCGAGAATCACGCCGTCTGCGCGGGTGTTGACGAAGCCCTGCTCCTTCTGCCGGTTGTGGAAATCGGAAATATTCTCGATCGAATTGAGCAGCGCCTCGACAAATTTCGGGTCGGCGGCCTCCAGCGCATCGGAAACGGTGTCGGCATCGACCTCGAACTGCTCAGGGCATTTGCCGTCAAATTTTTCGGTATAGGCACGCACGGCCGCATCGCCCTTTGTCCGGACATCCTCCAGAATCGTTGTGACCGTCTCGACGACCTTCGGGTCGGGGGCGGTATTGCGTGCGCGCAGTGCTTCAAAAAAGGCAAGCTCATCCTTGCCGTTGCAGCGAATCACCTGCATAATCGGATTCCTCCTTGCTTCCTAAAGAATGACCGTGCTGTGATTTACCGGTCATTCTGCATTTGCAAAATACTGTTCAATTTTCGTAATCAGCGACTCAAGCTCCGTCTGCCGCAGCTTCATGCTGACGGTGTTTGCGATCAGCCGCGCGGAGATGCCGCAGACATCCTCATAGACCTCCAGCCCGTTTTCCTTCAGGGTCGTGCCGGTCTCGACGATATCGACAATGCCGTCGGAGAGCTCCAGCAGCGGCGCGAGCTCGACCGAGCCCTCGATCTTCACGATATCGACGTCCATGCCCTTGCTCTCGAAGAAGCGGCGCGTGACATTCGGGTATTTCGAGGCGATGGTCTTAACGCCGTAGCCGCTGTAAAAATCGGTGCCCTTTTTGACTGCGAGCGCGAACTTGCAGCGCCCGAAGCCGAGATCGAGCAGCTCATAGAATTTGCCCTGCATCTCCAGAATCGTGTCCTTGCCGACGACGCCGAGATCGCAGACGCCGTGCTCGACATAGGTGATGACGTCGTTTGCCTTTGCGAGCACAACCTCAATGCTGCCGTCCCCGATCGGGAGAATCAGCCTTCTGCCCTTTTCATGCACGGCAGTGCAGTCGAGCCCGAGCTTCTCAAACAGGGCTACCGTATCCTTTTCGAGCCTGCCCTTTGTCAGGGCAATGCGAACCGGTCTCTGCATGGGTCACACTCCTTTCCCGCCCGCTGCCTGAATCTGTGCCTTTGCAATTTTGATCGGCAGCACGCTGTCAATGCCGTGTGCGGCGGCATACTGTTCGGCCTCCTCCAGCGTATCCGTCAGGGAATGCTCGACGATCAGCCCCTTGCTGCGGAGATTCCGCGCCGCCTCGACGGCATCCGCCTCGCAGCCCTTTGCCGCCCAGATCAGCACATTGCTGACCGGAAGCGCCGCGGCAGGGGAGTCGCCCTGCTGCCGGCTCAGCACCTTCACTGCAGCGTCGATATTGACCGCAAAGCCCGTTGCAGGGACGTCATAGCCGAATTCCGCGATCAGCTTATTGTATCTTCCGCCGGAGAGGATCTCCTCGCCGTAGCCGGAGAGATAGCCGCGGAGAATCATGCCGGTGTAGTAATCCGTGCGGTGCATCATGCCGAGATCGACGCGGACTCTGTTTGTTCCGGCGAACTGTGTCACTGCGGTATAGAGCGTATGCAGCTCCTCCAGAATCTCCGGGAATTTCCCGCCGGTGCAGAGCGCTGCGGCGCGGGAAAAGACCTCCTCGCCGCCGAAGAGCCGCGGCAGCTTCCGCAGAACCTTTGCCGCATCGCATTCGGGAACAGCGTCCAGCAGATCGTTCAGTGCGGGATAATTCTTGCTCTCGATGCAGTCCCGGATCATCTGCTTTTTTGCGTCATCTGCGGGGAGCCCTGCCATCAGCTCGCGGAAAAATGCCGCATTGCCGAGCTCCAGCGAGTATTCCCCGCCGCATGCCTGAAGCGCATCGACCGCAGCGGCGATGACCTCAAGGTCCGCCATCCGCGAATCGGAGCCGATCAGCTCGATGCCCGCCTGCGAGATCTCATCGTCTCTGCCCTTGAGTGAGGGCGAGATCACATAGATATTCTGATTATAGCACAGCCGGAGCGGAAGCGCCGCCTCGCGCAGTCTCGTCGCGCAGACACGGGCGATCGGGACGGTATTGTCCGGCCGCAGCACCATCAGCCGGCCCTTTGCGTCGGTCAGCTTATACATCTGCTCCATCGGAAAGGGCTGGGTGTCGCGGTTGAATACATCGTAAAATTCCAGCGTCGGGGTGATGATCTCGCTGTAACCGCGCGCCGTGAAGAGCCCGTGCAGGCGGTTTTCGATCTGCCGGCGGAGGGTGCATTCCGCAAAGAGCGCATCCCGCGTGCCCTCCGGCGTGATTCTGTCGTATTTGTTCATGAAAAACTGCTCCTTCTGATCGGGGGGGAGGATTTGCAGCAAAGCGTCGGATGCTTCCTGCATCGGTTCACTTTAGCCTGCTAACATGATAACATGATAACATATTATCAGGAAAAAGTCAAGTCAAAACAGCGAAAGCTGGTTGGATTTCGGAAGATTCCCCAAAGCCCCGAGCGCATCCAGCGCATCTATTGTTGCTTTTGACGCGCCGCTTTGCTCCTGAAATTCATCCACGGAGATATAATTGCCGTGCTGTGCGGTCTCGTAGAGCTTTTCGGCAGCCTTTGTGCCGATGCCGCTGATCGCGCCGAACGGAATCCGCAGCTTGCCGTCTTCGATCAGGTAATCCGTTGCGTGCGAGCGCTTCAGATCGACCGGCAGGAAGAAGTAGCCGCGCGACATCATCTCATTGACAATCTTCAGCAGTTCGAGCAGGTCGGTCTCCTTTTTGGTGCGCTCCTTGCCCTTGCCGTTCAGCTCCAGAATCTTATTCCGGACGGCGGCAATGCCCTCGACGGCGAGCGCGGCATCGAAATCGTCGCCGCGGACGGAGAAATAGGTCGCGTAATATTCCAGCGGCTTATAGAGCTTGAACCAGCCGAGCTTGATCGCGGCGGTGACATATGCCGCGGCATGCGCCTTCGGGAACATGTACTTGATTTTCAGGCAGGAATCAATATACCACTGCGGAACCTTGTGATCGAGCAGCATCTGAATCCGCTCCGGGGTAAAGGTCTTGGGCGCCTTGCCCTTTCGCGTATCCTCCATGATCTGGAACGCCTGCTTCGGCTCGACATCGTGATAGAGCAGGTAGGTCATGATCGAGTCACGGGTTCCGATGACGTCGGAGATCGTGCAGGTCTTGTTTGCGATCAGCTCCTGCGCGTTGCCGAGCCACACATCCGTGCCGTGTGAGAGGCCGGAAATCTGCAAAAAGTCGGAAAACAGCTTCGGCTTTGCATCGAGCAGCATGCCGATCGTGAAGCCGGTGCCCATTTCCGGGATGCCGAGCGAGCCGGTCTTGCAGAAGATATCCTCCTCGGTCACGCCGAGCACGGAGCAGTCGGTACACATCTGAAAGACCTTCGGGTCGGTCGTCGGCACATCCGCGATCTTGATTCCGGTCAGGTCTTCGAGGTGCTTATAGAGCGTCGGGACAACATGCCCCAGCTCGTCGAGCTTGAGGATGGTATCGTGCAGCTTGTGGAAGTCGAAGTGGGTCGTGATGATCATATCGGAGTCGTCGGATTCATCGGGGTCGCCGGGCTGCTGCACCGGGGTGAAATCGAAGATATCGAATTCCTCCGGAATGACGACCATGCCGCCCGGATGCTGACCGGTGGTTTTCTTGACGCCGACGCAGCCGGCAACAAGGCGGTTGATCTCGCTGTTGTTGACCGTGATGCCGCATTCGTCGAGATAATGCTTGACATAGCCGTATGCGATCTTATCCTGCACGCCGGAGATCGTTCCCGCCTTGAACACGTTGGCTCTGCCGAACAGCTCCTCGGTGTAGCGGTGGGATTCCGACTGATATTCGCTGGAAAAGTTCTGGTCGATATCCGGCGCCTTGTCGCCGTCGAAGCCGAGAAATGTCTCGAAGGGGATATCGTGGCCGTCGCGCTTCATATCGGTGCCGCACTTCGGGCATGCCTTCGGGGGCAGGTCGAAGCCGGAGCCGACCGAGCCGTCGGTGATGAATTCGGAGTATTTGCAGCTCGGGCAGGCGTAATGCGGCACGAGCGGATTGACCTCGGAGATGCCGGCCATAGACGCGACGAACGACGAGCCGACCGAGCCTCGCGAGCCGACGAGATAGCCGTGCTTCTCGGAGTTTGCGACGAGCTTCTGCGCGATCATATACAGCACGGAAAAGCCGTGGCGGCAGATCGAATCCAGCTCACGGTCGAGCCGCTTCTGCACGAGCTCCGGCAGCGGGTCGCCGTAGATGCTCTTTGCCTTTTCGGTCGTGATGCGGATGAGATCCTCCTCCGCGCCGGGGATGGACGGCGTGAAGGTGCCCTTCGGGATCGCATGGCAGCGGTCGATCTTGTCCGCGATCAGGTTGGTATTCGTCACGACGACCTCATAGGCGCGGTCGGCGCCGAGATAGTCGAATTCCTCCAGCATTTCATCGGTTGTCCGCAGATAGAGCGGCGCCTGATTGTCGGTATCCTCAAAGCCGGAGCCCTTTTGCAGAATCTGCCGGTAAATGCCGTCTTTCTCGTCCATGAAATGCACATCGCAGGTCGCAACGACGGGGATGCCGAGCTTGTCGCCGATTTCCAGCACCTTGCGGTTATAATTCCGCAGATCCTCCTCGCTCTCCGCCGGGAATTTGTCGCTGTTGATCATAAAGCGGTTGTTGCCGAGCGGCTGGATTTCGAGATAATCATAGAAGGAGGCAAGGCGGCAGAGGGTTTCATCGGGCTTGTCATCCACAATCGCCGAGAACAGCTCGCCCGCCTCGCATGCGCTGCCGTACAGCAGCCCCTCGCGGTGCTTGACCAGCAGAGATTTCAGCATCAGCGGCTTTTTATAAAAATAATCGAGCTGGCTGTATGAGACAAGGCGGTAGAGATTCTTGATGCCGGTCTGGTTTTTTGCGAGGATGATCTGATGATGCGAGCGCAGCTTTTTGGGATCGCATTCAGGGAGCAGCGTATTCAGCTCACCGAGCGTTTTCAGCCCGTAGTCCTTGATGATGCGCTCCATGAGCTTTAAGTAGATTTTCGCGAGCATAAAGGCGTCATCGGCGGCGCGGTGATGCTCAAACTTGCCGAGCTTTAGGTGCTTTGCGACGGTATCGAGCTTATAGCGCCCGAGCTCCGGCAGAACCGAGCGGGCGATCGGCACGGTATCAATTGTCACGAACGGATGCTGCATCTGATGGCGGGCAAATACCGCACGGATCATGGAGGTATCAAAGGCTGCGTTGTGCGCGATCAGCACAGGATTTTCGCCGCAGAACTGCAAAAACTGCTCGACGGCCTCCCGCTCCTTCGGGGCATTCTCCACCATATCCTGCGTGATATGCGTTAGATTCTGAATCTTCTCCGGAATCGGGCGCTCCGGATTGACGAAGGTGTCAAAGCTGTCGATGACCTGCATGCCGCGCAGCTTGACCGCACCGATCTCAGTCAGGCGGTCTTTTTTCTTTGAGAGCCCCGTCGTTTCGACGTCAAACACGATGACCTCATCCTGCGGGGTGCGCGGGTCGTCCGCGTCAATGATGCGCTGCTCGTCGATGTCGTTGACGACATATGCCTCGCAGCCGTAGATCACGCGGAAATCGTCCATTTTTGCGGCGGCGTTCATCGCCTCCGGGAAGGCCTGTACGACGCCGTGGTCGGTGATCGCGATTGCGCGGTGTCCCCAGTCATGGGCACGCTTCACGAGCGCTTCTGCGGAGGTGACCGCATCCATCGCGGACATATTCGTATGCAGATGCAGCTCGACGCGCTTGACCGGCGCATCGTCCGTCCTGCGGTCGGGTGTGTAGCGGTTGATCGCGGTCGGCTTGATGACAATATCGCGGTCGTAGTCATCGTACTGCACCGAGCCGTAAATCAGCAAGGATGCGCCCTTTTTGAAGGAATCCGCAGGGAAATCCTCCAGCTTCTGCTCATCGAGAAAGAGCTTGACAAGCAGCGAGCCGGTGTAGTCCGTGACCGGGAAGGTGAACAGCGTTTTGCCGTTTTTGAGCGTGCGGGAATCGGGGCTTGAAAAAATCTCGCATGTAATTGCGAATTTCTTGGCATTTGAGCCCGCGCCGAAGCTGCCGATCTGCGAGATGACGCTCGCGATCGTGACCGGCTTCTCCTTGACCGCTCTGCCGTAGAGGATTTCGAGCGAGTCCTTGTCGGGGCGGTCGGGCTGAATCGGGGCGGCATCGGGCTGCACCGCCGAGAACGCATGCTCCTCCGGCTCGGGCGGGATTTCCTCCGGAATCCGGAAATGCTCCTTCGGCAGCTCCGCGAGCACCTGCTCCTGCATATCGGCATGCGCCTCCGCGGAGACATGCAGCGCACCGGCAAACTGCACCTCGAGCGTCACGCCGTAGATCGTCTCAATCGCGCGCGCAAGCTCCTGCCGGAAGCGGGTCTGCTCCAGAATATCGGCGCCGCCGTGTGCGAGCGTGATTGTCAGGGTATTGCCGCCGAGCTCCAGCCCCGCGTCCTCAAGAAAGCCGTTGATCATCGGGAGATCGCGCCGCAGCGAGAGAAACAGCTCCGGCAGGATCTCCACGGAGAAGCACTCGGCAGGGTAGCGGCAGAGAATGCGCAGCGAGCTGAGCTTCAGGCGCACGGCAAGCTCCGATTCCGCTGCTGTCAGATCGGCAAACGGAACCGGCTGCTCGTATTCGGTTTCAAAATAGAGCTTTGTGCGGGCGCGGTCAGAGAGCACGCGCCGGAGCCTGCCGCACATGACATTCTCCGGCAGCTTCGCCGCGTATTCACGCAAAAATTCGCGCAGTGTCTGCGTCATAGACTCAAATCCTTTCGGGGGATGTCAGGTTGATTCGGGGCATCGGCAGAGTCGGTATCTGCGGGATACAGGATTGCATCCGCGATTGCTCTGCCGTTGATGATTCTGGAAACCAGCAGGACAGTGCCTGCACCGCCGAGTATGCTCATGATATTCGCAAAAGCAGCCCCGCCGATGAGCGCCGCATCCTGATAGAGCGCATTCAGCGCAAAATGCAGCAAAAATGCAAGCGGAAGCCAGCGCGTCAGGAATTTCGGCTCCTGCATTTTTTTGAAAACCAGCATGGTCAGCGCAATGTGAAAACAGAAATTGGTGATGGCATTCATGCAGCTCAGCAGGCTGACAAACAGGTTTTGATCGGCAAAATCCTGAAGCTGCTGTAGAATCTGCTTTGTCTGCGCCTCTGTTTTCCCGGTGAGCAAGGGCGCAGTGCCGCGGCTTCTGACCTTGACGCACAGCCGTGCAATCATAAAAGCGCGATTGCTCCGCATCAGGCATTCCATTCCGGCGTGCCCGATGCCGAGGCAGACCGCGTGGCGTTCCCGCCGGATATCGGTCAGCGGATACTTCATCGCAAGCCAGCGTCCGGTCTCCTCGAAAAAGCCGACAAATGCAATCGCAAGCGCGGTTTTCATCGCTGCGGAAGCGCGGGAAAACAGGATCATGACCGTGAAATCGCAGAGCTTGACCGACAGAATGTAGGTAATGATGCCGATGATGACAGAATAGAGCCTTGCGGCGCGGTATCTGCGCATCAGGAGATATGCCGCTGCCGGAATCAGGAGCGAGACCAGTCCGGCAAGGCAGTATCCGACGACTGTACTGCCGGAAAAGATGATATCGGATGTCAGCCCGGCAGCTTCATCGGGCTGCGGAATCACAGCTTTTCGATTTCCGCGAGCAGCGCCGGGACGATTTCCGATTCCGGCACCTTGCGGATCACCTGCTCGCCCTTGAACAACACCGCGCAGCCGTCGCCGCCTGCGATGCCGATATCGGCATTCTTGGCCTCGCCGGGGCCGTTTACAACACAGCCCATGACCGCAACCTTAATGTTTTTCTCGCAGCCGCGCAGCGCCTCCTCGACGGCATTTGCCGCGGAGATCAGGTCAATGCGGGTTCTGCCGCAGGTCGGGCAGGAGACGAGCTGTACGCCGCCGCGCTTGCCGATTGCGCGCAGGATATCCTGTGCCGCCGCAACCTCCCGCACCGGATCCGCCGTCAGGGAGACGCGGATGGTTTCGCCGATGCCGTCGCAGAGCAGCGAGCCGATGCCGGCCGCCGATTTGATCAGCCCCATGCGCTCGGTGCCCGCCTCCGTGACGCCGAGATGCAGCGGGTAATCGCAGGTCTCGGCAGCGAGCCGGTAGCAGGCGATCATATTCTGCACATCGGAGGATTTGATCGAGATGACGATATCATGGAAATCGTATTTTTCCAGCATTTTCGCGTGATTCATCGCGCTTTCGACCATCGCCTGCGGGGTCGGGCCGCCGTATTTCGCGAGCAGCTCCTTCTCGACCGAGCCGGAGTTGACGCCGATGCGGATCGGGATGTGCTTTTGCAGGCACTTCTCCGCGACGGCCTTTACGCGGTCCGTGCCGCCGATATTGCCCGGATTGATCCGGATTTTATCAATGCCCGCGTCCGCAGCGGCGAGCGCGAGCTTATAGTCAAAATGAATATCCGCGACCAGCGGGACGGAGACCGCTTCCTTGATCGCGGGAATCAGCGCGACGGCTTCCTTGTTCGGAATCGCCGCCCGGATGATCTCACAGCCTGCCTCCTCAAGCGCCTTTGCCTGCTTCACCGAGCCGGCGATATCGTCCGAGCGGGTGTTGAGCATCGACTGGATATAGATATGCTTGCCGTCGAGCACGCACTGCCCGACGGTCACAGGATGCAGATTTCTCATGATTTTACGTCCTTTCTGTTGAAGATGCAGTGAGAGACTCTGCCGCAACGGACAACCGTCACGGTTTCCGGCTCCGGCAGCCTGCGGCTGTACGGCAGGAGATATTTTCCGTCCGGAAGATAGCAGACCGCCTTCTGACCGGTCAGCCGATGCTCCAGATGATGCACCGGAAGCTCCGTCACGACGGCGGTTTCGTCAATATTGGAGCGCAGATGCATGATAAATGCCGCGATGAGAAAGAACACCAGCGTCAGAATCAGCGCGATGCCGAAGCGGTACTGCTTCATCAGAAAGGTCGGAATCAGCAGGACGCCGAAGATCAGAATGCCCTCCAGCATGACCTTGACATTCTGATTGTTGCCGCCGCGCACCTTTGCCAGCAGGTCAGGCGTGACCTCTTTCAGCTCCGGCATTTCGGCGGCATCGACGAGTGCGCGGTCCTCATCGTTCAGTTTTTTTGTGATTCTGCGCGCAAACGGCGCTTTCAGCATCGCTTTCATTTCTCATACACTCCTGCATGTTCAGATCTTCTAACGGTTGAAAATGTGGACAACATCCTTGAACACCAGTGCGATCATCAGGACGAGCAGGATCGCAAAGCCCGCGAGGTGAATGGAGCCCTCGACATTTGCGGGGAGCTTTTTGCGGCGGATGCCCTCAACAAACAGAAGAAGCAGCCGTGCGCCGTCGAGCGCCGGGAAGGGCAGCAGATTGAAAATGCCGACATTGATCGTGATAAAGCTCATGAGATCGAGAATGGTCATGACCTTGTCGTGCAGGGTTTTGCTCTGCGATACGACCTCGGTTGTGGTGTCGATGATGCCGACAACGCTCGACATATCATTGAAGCCGTATTTTCCGCGGATCAGGTCGCGGAAGGAAATCCAGATCAGGCGCGCCGTCGAGACGAATCCGCGGCAGGTATAGGATGCGAGATTCGGAATCGTCTTATCCGCGCCGGTGACATAGAAATCGAAGGAGACTCTGACGTTTTCGTCCTCGATGCGCTGATCGCGGAAGCGGACGTTTTCGAGCGTGATCTCCTTGCCGCCGCGCTCGACGACCACGGTGAATTCCTCGCAGTCGTCATTTTGCAGCGCATAGGAAATATCCGTAGCTGTGTAGATTTTCAGCCCGTTGATCGAAACGAAGCGGTCGCCGGGCTCCAGCCATGCATCCGAGCTCGCGGCGGAGAGCCCCAGCTCGTTTGTGTGGAAGCTGTCAACCGTGGTGGTCGTGATCTTGGTGTCCATGCACAGGACAATCAGAATCAGGACAAAGCCGAGGACCAGATTCATGAATGCGCCCGCAACGGTCACGAGTATGCGCTTCGGAACCGATGCATTGCGGAATGCACGCGGGTCCTTGCTTTCGGTGTCCTCACCCTCAAAGGCGCAGTATCCGCCGATCGGCAGGGCGCGGACGGAATACAGGGTCTCGCCGCGCTTTTTGGAAATCAGTGCGGGTCCCATGCCGATGGAGAACTCCAGAACCCGGATGCCGCACTTTTTCGCGACGATGAAATGGCCGAATTCGTGGATCATGATGATGATGCCGAAGCATAAAATGGCTGCCAGAACGGTCACAATGGTCATGTGTAAAAAGCTCCTTTCGCTTCAGAACAAAGCCTGTAAGCGTATCATAACCGAAAAACGTGGTGTGAACAGATCGTTTCTGTGAAAATTCGGAGAAACTTTCCGTATTTATGCAGAAGCGCCGTCCTCCCGGATCATTTCCTCCACAAATGCGCGCGCACGGTGGTCTGCCGCCGCGACATCCTCATAGCAGGTCAGCGGGCTCGCCGGAATCTGGTCGAGCGCTGCGTTGACCAGCTCGCCGATGCGCAGGAACGGGATCCTGCCGCCGAGGAATGCGGCGACTGCTGCCTCATTTGCGCCGTTTGCGATGCAGGGCGCGCTGCCGCCGATCTCGCTTGCGCGGATGCAGGCGGTCAGGCAGTCGAAGGTCTCGTAATCCGGTTTTGCAAAGGTCAGCGTGCCGTAATCGGTCAGTGAGAGCGGTTTGGTGGGGCAGGGGAGCCGTTCCGGGTAAAGCAGGGCATACTGAATCGGAATTTTCATATCCGGCACGCCCATCTGCCCGATGACGGAATCATCGTCATAGACGACGGCGGAATGCAGCACGCTCTGGCGGTGGACGACGATCTCGATCTGCTCCGGCGCGAGGTCAAAGAGCCAGCGCGCCTCGATGAACTCCAGCCCCTTGTTCATGAGCGTCGCGGAATCAATCGTGATCTTGCTGCCCATGCTCCAGTTCGGGTGGTTCAGCGCCTCCTGAACGGTGGTATTGCGGAGCGCCTCCTTTGTTTTGCCGAAGAACGGCCCGCCGGATGCCGTCAGGATGATCTTCTTGAGCTGGCCGCGCTTATTTCCGCGCAGACACTGGAAAATCGCGGAGTGCTCGCTGTCGATCGGCAGGATCGGGACGCCCTCCTCCCCGGCTGCCTTCATCACCAGTGCGCCGCCGGCGACAAGGGTCTCCTTGTTCGCGAGCGCGATCGGCTTTCCTGCGGCGATGCCGGTCAGCGTCGGGAGCAGCCCGACCATTCCGACGACGGAATTCAGCAGGGTTTCGGTGGATTCATGCTGCGCGATCTCACAGAGACCCTCCGTTCCTGCCAAAAGACGGCAGCCAAGACCGGCTGCCGCTTCCTTTAATGCAGAATAACGGGATTCATCTGCGATGCACAGCAGCTCCGGGCGCAGTTGCCGCGCCTGTTTCACAAGCTCGTCAACGCGGGTATTGGCTGCGAGCGCAGTGACGCGCAGGCCGTGCATCTGCGCGACCTCGATCGCCTGCGTGCCGATACTTCCGGTTGAACCGAGAATTGCAACGCTGTTTGTCATGATTGTACGAATCTCCTTTTGATATCGGCTTACAGCTCAAAGAAGCTGGTCGCCTGAACAAATGCCGTAAAGAACGGGAGCACCAGCAGCACGCTGTCAAAGCGGTCGAGGATGCCGCCGTGTCCGGGCATGGCATTGCCGTAATCCTTGATGCCGAGCTGCCGCTTCAGGGTCGAGGCGGCGAGGTCGCCGAGCGTGCCGAGTACGGCGCAGACCATTGCGATCAGGATCGCCGCAAACCAGTTGACATGCATCGCGACGCCCTTTTTCGTCATCACAGAGAGGTAAATGCCGCAGAAAATCACGAAGAACAGCACATTCGAGACCAGTGCGCCGATAAACCCGGCAACGGTCTTTTTCGGGCTGATCTCCGGGCAGAGCTTTGCCCTCCCGAACAGTGTCCCGATGAAATATGCGCCGGAATCCGCGATCCAAGCGCCGCAGAGCGCGAGCACGAGATAGGCAAGGCCGTGCTGCTCATGGGTATTGTTCAGGGTAACGGCGGTCGCCATTGCGGGCGGGATGATGAGCATGCCCGCAGCGATTGCGAAGAAGGTCTTTTCCTCCATGCGCTTCTTGTGCCGGACGTAATCGTACAGAACGCCGGTCACGGCGATGACGGTCAGCATGGAGCGGAATCTTGCCTCGATGCCGGTTTGCAGCATCGGCAGCAGCAGCGCATATGCGAGTGCGCAGACTGCGGAGAGATGATAGCGCAGCAGGTTGTTCACATGCATGAACTCGAACAGCATGCAGACTGCGATCACACCGACTGCGAGCGGAAGCAGAAATGTGTTGTGCAGGATCAGGACGATCAGAGCGAACGCAATTCCGATCCCGGCTGTAATCAATCTAGTGCCCATATGTGTTTGCGGCAGAGGATGCCTGCCGCGCCTCCAATCCAAATGAAAAAATCAAAGTCCGCCGAAGCGTCTGGTACGTCTTGCGAATTCCACGATCGCCTTATCGAGCTCCTTGCTGTCGAAATCCGGCCAGAGCGTGTCGCAGAAATAGAATTCCGCATAGGCACACTGCCAGAGCAGGAAGTTGGAAAGGCGCTGCTCGCCGCCCGGCCGGATCATCAGATCGACATCGGGCATGCCCTTTGTATAAAGGTGATCGGAGAGCAGCTCCTCGGTGATATCCTCCGGTTCGAGCTTTCCCTCTTTTACGAGCTGCGCGAGCTGTCTTGCCGCGCCGGTGATCTCGTGGCGCGAGCCGTAGTTCGCGGCGATTCCGGCTGTCATTTTCTCAAATTCGCCGGTATCCTTTTCGATATCCGTGAACTGCTGCCTGAGATCTGCCTCAAAGTCCTCGCGGTCTCCGAGCAGAACCACGCGCACGCGGTCATCGAAATAATCGTAGGCTTCCTTCAGGTATTTGCGCATCAGGTTCATCAGCGCGTGAACCTCATCGTCCGGGCGCTTCCAGTTTTCGGTGGAAAACGCATAGAACGAGATATACTTCACGCCGATCTCTCTGGCATAGCGCAGCAGCTTCCGGAAGTTCCGCGCGCCCTGCACATGTCCGTAGGTTCGCGGCATACCGCGCTTTTTCGCCCATCTGCCGTTGCCGTCCATGATGATCGCGATGTGCTGCGGCATCATGTCTGCGGGAACGGGCGGCTCATATTTTTTCTTTGCCATGCAATACTCCCTTACATCACGGCGCTCCGGAGCAATTATTTGCTCAGATGCTCATGATCTCCTTTTCCTTTGCTGAAACGAGCTTGTCGATCTCCTCGGTATAGCGGTCAGTGAGGGTCTGTGCCTTCTTCTCGCCGTTTTTCTGGTCATCCTCGGTGATCTCGGAATCCTTCTTCATCTTCTTATATTTTTCGAGCAGATCGCGGCGCTCGTTGCGGACAGCGACCTTTGCCTCATCGCCGTACTTCTTGACGGTTTTGGCGAGCTCCTTACGCCGGTCCTCGGTGAGCTGCGGGAACACGAGGCGGATGGACTTGCCGTCGTCCGCGGGGGTGATGCCGAGCTCAGAGGCGAGGATCGCCTTGCTGATCGGGCGGATCATGGAGGGATCCCACGGCGTGATCAGCAGCATTCTTGCCTCCGGAACAGAGACAGCGGCAACCTGATTGATCGGGGTCGGCGAGCCGTAGTAATCAACCGGGATTTTGTCGAGCACGGAGGGATTCGCCCGTCCTGCACGAATTGTGGAAAATTCGTTCTGGAGGCGGTCGATCGTTTTCTTCATCGCCTTTTCGGAGGCATCGAGCTTTTCTTTCATCAGTTCGTTCATGAGATTTCACTCCTTAATATAATAATATGGTACAGACATGCTGCGGGATTCCGGGTCAGCGGTTCCGGATCATTCCGGAAGAATCAGGGTTCCGACGGATTCGCCCATGCAGGCATCGAAGATGTTGTCCGGCCTTGAGAGGTCAAAGACGAGCATGGACATGCCGTTGTCGCGGCAGAGCGCGGCTGCGGTGGAATCCATCACGCCGAGCTGGCGGTTGACGACCTCGGTGAAGGTCAGGCTCTCATACTTGACGGCATCCTCATATTTGTTCGGGTCCTTGTCGTAGACGCCGTCTACCATCGTCGCCTTCATGAGGATGTCCGCCTCGATCTCGGCGGCGCGGAGGGCTGCTGCGGTGTCGGTCGAGAAGAACGGGTTGCCCGTTCCGCAGCCGAAGATGACGATTCTGCCCTTTTCAAAGTGCCGGATCGCACGGGAGCGGATATAGGGCTCGGCGACCTTCGTCATGGTCAGGGCGGTCTGGACGCGCACCTCGCAGTCCAGATGCTCCAGTGCATCGGCGAGCGCGAGGGCATTCATCGCGGTCGCGAGCATGCCGATGTGGTCGGCTCTGGTTCTGTCCATTGCACCGGACGAGCGCCCGCGCCAGAAGTTTCCGCCGCCGACGACAATGCCGACCTGTACGCCTGCATCGGCGCAGCGCTTGACGGCGCGGCAGATCGGGGTGATGACCTCGTAGTCCAGACCGGTTTTCTTCTCGCCGGCGAGTGCCTCGCCGCTGAGCTTCAGGAGAACGCGCTTGTATTTCAAATCCATATAGAAAAATACCTCCGGAATCATGATATACAAGAATTATTATACACGATTTTCTTGAATCTGTAAAGAGGAAACGGGAAAATTTTTACTCTTTTTCCTATTTTGATGCAGGGAAATGCAGAGGAGGCGGGTTTTGCTGCCCAATGATGCCGGCGGCGGGGCGGGCTGCCCATTTCTCCCCCGCGATGGGACGGGCAGGGGTCGGGCGGCGCCGGAATCTACATTTAGGGCTGATAGGCGGATTCCGTCACAGGATATAGGAGGAGGGCGCGCGAATGTTTGTTTCTTGGCAAAATTGCATAAAATCGGAGGTGAAATTTCGTCAATATGCAGAAAGCAAATCTTTTAACCATGTTCAGAAATATGCTGTTTTGCCGCAGATACGCAGGTTTTGATACATTGTCGAATTCGGTCGTATTCCCGGAATCCGGATTTTAGACAAATTCTGAAAATCACGCAGATTCGTTGATTTTGAACATGCGGCTGCTTCCGGCCGGACAAAAACCGTGAAAAAAACGTGAAAAAAACTCTTGACTTTCTTCCCGGCATGCGGTATAATGGCTGTGGTAGAAAAGGACAGTCAAACCGTTGGCGAGCCATTGAAAGGGCAGGTCTTGGACAGAGACGGGCAGGAAAATGGCGAACAGATGTTCGACGGAACAAAAACAGGACGGCTTTTCTATCGTGTAGAACAAGAGATCAGATCAAAACTTGCGGAACAAAGGAAAGGAAACACAGCCGGATGATGGTACCACCCTGCTGAGCTCTCACACCGGAAGCGCCGGAAACGGCATCCGGTGTGCTTTGCCGCTTTTTGCGCATGTGCGCACACGCGGGTGTGCGGATATGGCAGAAGGCGCATTTGTGTTCAGCCCCGGGCATCTCCAGCCGCGCGCACCCCGATTTGTGCCGCGCGGAGAGGAGGCGCTGACCGGTGAACAGTGTGGAAACCATGTCCGGAAGACAAACCGTGCTGATGGATCAGCGCGGCAGAATCAGCTTCCCGGCTGCATTCCGCGCCGTGATCGGCGACTCGCTGTTTATCTCTCCGGCGGAGAACGACCGTGAAATGCTCGTTGTCCGCTCTCTGGCGGGTTTCAATGCAGAGTGTGATCGGATCCGGGAGGAATTTCGCGGCCGCGGCTTTGACGAAGAAGATGTCAACGACGAGGTCCGCGATTTCTCCAGCATGACACAGATGGTCAGCCCCGACAAAAACGGCAGAATCACCGTGGACGGGGATCTGATAAAATACGCAAAGCTGAAGGGCAGGGTTGTCGTCGTCGGCATGCAGAGCTTTGCGGAGCTCTGGGACGAGGGCAAGCTCCTTGAGCACGAAGAGAAGCGCAAGCAGCTCAGACAGCTCCGCCGCAGACAGAAGGAAGCGGAAAAGGCTGCGAGACTTGCGGGAAAAGAAACTGAGTGAGGCATCACATATGGCGGATATCGGTGTGTATCATGTTCCGGTCATGCTGCATGAGGTGCTCGATGACCTCGCGGTCAGACCCGACGGCATCTATCTGGACGGCACGGCGGGCGGCGGCGGCCATTCCTCCGCGATCGCGGCGCGGCTGACAGAGGGCGGCAGGCTCTTTGCAATGGATCAGGACCCTGATGCGATCGCAGAGGCGGGAAAGCGCCTCTCCGGACTGCCGGCAGAGCTGATTCATGCGAATTTCACGGAAATGGGACATGTTCTCGAAGCCCGCGGACTGAAGGCGGACGGCATCCTGCTCGATCTCGGCGTCAGCAGCCATGAGCTCGACGAGGATGCGCGGGGCTTTTCCTATCACCGGGATGCGCCGCTTGATATGCGCATGTCGCAGGAGGGCAGAACGGCTGCCGATCTGGTCAATACGCTCCCGGAGGCGGAGCTGAGCCGGATTATCATTCAGTACGGCGAGGAGAAATTTGCAAGACAGATCGCATCGCAGATCGCGGCGGCGCGTCAGATCAAACCGATCGAAACCACGCTGGAGCTTGCGGAGCTGATCAAAAAAGCGGTTCCTGCAAAGGTCAGGCGGGACAAGAATCCCTGTAAGAAAACTTTTCAGGCCGTAAGAATTGCAGTAAATGATGAGCTCAACTGCCTCAGCAGTGCGCTGGATACCGCATTTGCGTCGCTGAAGCAGGGCGGCAGGCTCGTGATTCTCACATTCCACAGCCTTGAGGACCGCATGGTCAAGCAGGCATTTGCAAAGTGGAGTCAGGGGTGCATCTGCCCGCCGGAGTTTCCGGTCTGCGTCTGCGGACACAAGCCCGCAGGAAAGCCGGTTCACCGCAAGCCGCTCACGGCCTCGCCGGAGGAGCTCGCGGCCAATCCGCGCAGCAAAAGCGCGAAGCTCCGGGCAATTGAAAAGCTGCGCGATGCAGACTGAATGATAGCATATTTCAGGAGAACCGAAGAATGAAGATCGTAAAAAGAATCTCTGCCGGAGCATTAGCCGCTGCCTTAGCGCTCAGTGCTTCCGCCTGCGGTAAATCGGATTCGGACAGGGAATCGCCGGCAAAGAGCAGCGCTGCGGA
The DNA here is from genome assembly GCA_017460835.1 of Oscillospiraceae bacterium. Taxonomy (GTDB): domain Bacteria; phylum Bacillota; class Clostridia; order Oscillospirales; family Ruminococcaceae; genus Firm-04. The sequence goes on along the minus strand of JAFUAD010000045.1, from coordinate 21,714 downwards.
GGGCAGTATACCGGAAAGCAGCGTGCAGGAGAGTATGCCGGAATCGGAGACGGAGCCCGCACAGGAGCCGGACGAATCGGGCCTGCCGGAATCGGCAAGGGACCCCGGAAACCTGTTCCAGGCGCTGTATATCGGCTGCCCGAAGGAGGAGACCGACGCGAGACTGCAAAGCTACGGCTTTGAATTCAATGCGACGCTCAATGCTGAGGTCGAAGGCCGCTGCGATACCGACCAATACTGGTTTAACGGAAACCCGGGGCAGCTCTGTCTGACGGGTAAAATTTACGATGATTCGTTTATGAAGCCGAATGTCAGGGTCAGCTACAACGAGGACGGGCTGCTGTGCTACTATGAACTGTCCCTGCTGACCAAGATCCCCTATGACGCGGACGGCAATGTGCAGCATGATGATGCGCTGGAGACCGTCAACTACCTCTGGGGCGCGATCCTGGATGATATCTACGGTCAGGGACGGGTCGAGGAACAGCCCTCGAACCTTTTTACCTATTATCAGACCTGCTGGGAGGATGACGCGGGTACGGTTCAGATTGATCTGAGCTGCGGCTTTGCCAGCTCGCAATCGAACCATGCGACGATCAAATGCGGCAGCCAGATGAAGGATCAGCCGCTCATGGAGATCGCACGCATCCGGTAACAAAAACGCATGAATCTGCCTGCCGGCAAATATAAAAAAACGGCGGCATATATACACAGAACAAAGGATCAAAAGAATCAGGGAATCACGGCAAAAATGCCGTATCCGCAAAAGAAATGCAGACACATGACGAGTGTGCGGAGCTGGGGCTGCCGGCGGGCAAGATACAGAAAACAGCCTGCCGGCAGTCAGCAGCAAGGCCAACAGTTCAGAGACGGGTTCTCGGCAGAAAGAGGTGAGCCGGACATGGAGGAATATTCCGGATACTACTTTGCCGACGACGGCTCACTGACTGCGGAGGAGCGCAGGGAAATGACGCTCGTCAATCTCGCAAGAAGCAGAGCCTCGAAGGCAAAACGAAAGAAGCAGCGCAGACAAAAGGCGGCTGCAAAGAAAATAACCGAAGCGGAGCGCAGAGCAAAGGAGCAGCAGCGCATCAAGCAGGAGCGCGATAAGCGCCGCACGATGAGCGAGGCGAACCGCCGCGGTGCCGGCATGGATCAGACAGCGCCCCCGGAGCCAAAGCCCGAGAGCGAAACCGAATTCATGCCGCCGGTCAAGGCTGCGCCCGCCCCCGCGGACGACAAGAGCATTGACATCGCACTGCCGGGCGAGAAGAAGCCGGCAGAAAAGGAAAAGCCCAAGACTGCCGCTTCCGGCAAGCTCGCTGCGGCACAGCCCCGCGCAAAGGTCGGGCGGTTTTCCGCGGCGGCCGCTTCCTCGGCGAATCCGAACCGGATTACCGCAGGCAGCGCCGTGATGTTCGGGCTGCTGACCACCGTGCTGATCGGACTGGTCATCTACGGCAGGGTGCAGACCAATGAGGCGTATACCGAAATCGCGCAGTTACAGGCGGAATACGACGATCTGGTCGCACAGAACGTCAGCATGAAATCGGAAATGGAAGGAAAGATGACAGTCAAGAACATCGAGGACTATGCCCAGAATGTTCTCGGACTGATGCCGCTGAACCAGTCGCAGATCGAATATATCCAGCTCCAGACGGAGGACGAGGTCGTCATCACACAGCCGAAGGAGAGCTTTTTTGTGAAGGTGAACGACTTTCTGACGGGCTTCTGGGAATTCCTGAGCGGCAGCTAGCATAAATATAGATTGATACTGCGGAAATGCAGACGGTCAGATACAAAATGTGCAGAACAAAAGCAGAACAAAAGAACAGGCAAAAGCGCAGAGAAAAAAGATAAGGAATCTGCGCTGCCGGGTGCATCGGAAGGAAAACGGCAGGCAAAAAAAGAAACCGCACTGCCCTCCCTTTTTCTGTGCATCCGCCACTGTGATGCCCGGGGAACCGGACGCACGGCAATGCCTGCATGAGACAACAGGCGGGGAGCGGATTGTGCTTGCCGCCTTTTTTCTGCATTTCCTGAAAGGAGTGGGTATATGCCGGAGAGCACCAGAGGCAAAATGAAGGCCTCCAAAAATCAGACATGGAAACGCGGCTTCCGCTCGAAGGGTCCCTCGACGAGCATGAAGATCCGCGCAAACGCCGTGATTCTTTCCGTGATTCTCGGCTGCGCGGGGCTGCTGACCGTCAATCTGTTCCGCATCATGATCTTTCAGCATAAGGAATATACGGACAAAGCAAATTCCCGCCAGTTCAATACCGTGACGCTTCCGGCTGCGCGCGGCTCGATCTATGACGCAAACGGCGCCGTGCTCGCACAGAGCGCGACCGTATACCGGATTTTCCTCGACCCGACGCTCTTCCGCAAGGAGATGGAGCTGATCGAGGAACGCAACAAGGAGCTCGAGGAAAGTGCTGCAAAAAAGCGCAGCGCCGGCGAGGACGCGGAGGCGGATGTCGTCGATCCGGAGGCGGTCAGGACGCAGCTCATCGCCTTCCTCGCGGAGACGCTGGAGCTCGAACCGGATTTTGTCGCCTCGGCATTTGACGACCCGAACCGGTATTTTGTGCTGAAGAATCAGGTCGAAAAGAGCAAGGCCGACCGTATTCTCGAATATGTCAGCGATATCCGGGTCTCCGGCAGCACGCGGAGCATCAAGCTCTCGTCGGTCAGCCGGGAATCCGACACCAAGCGGTATTATCCGCAGAATGAGCTCGCTGCCGCCGTCATCGGCTTCAACAATGCCGACGGACACGGCATCTACGGCATCGAGGCATATTATGACAGCTATCTCTCCGGTATCGACGGCAAGACCATTACCGCGCGCGATGCGAACGGCAATGAGATGCCCTACCGGTATTCCAAGACCTTCGCCGCACAGGACGGCGACGATGTCTATATGACGATCGACATGACCCTGCAAACCTATCTTGAAAATGCGATGAACGACATGGTCAATACCTATAATGTCGCGCAGCGCGGTGCGGGCATCATGCTGAACGCCAAGACCGGCGCGGTGCTGGCGATGGCATCGGTTCAGGGCTTCGACCTCAATGACCCCTACACGATCTATGACCCCGAAAAGGCGGCCGAGATCGACAGCATCACCGACAAAGACGAGCGGCTTGAGGAGCTGAACAAGGCGCGTGAGGCGCAGTGGCGGAACAAATGCGTCACGGAAACCTACATTCCGGGTTCCGTGTTCAAGGTCTATACGGCCTCGGCCTCGCTGGAGGAGAATAAGGTCAGCTATTACGGCGATCAGTTCAACTGCCTGGGGCATGTCAATGTCGCGGGAACTCTGATTCACTGCTCCCGCACGAGAGGACACGGCGTGCAGACCTTTGAGGAGATTCTCAAGAATTCCTGCAACCCGGCGTTCATTGAGCTCGGGCAGCGGCTCGGCAAGGAAGTGTTCTGCCGGTATTTTGAGGCATACGGCCTGACGGAGAAAACCGGCATCGACCTGCCCGGCGAGACCAGCTCGATCTATACCCCGGTTGAGAAAATGGGGCCGGTCGAGCTCGCGGCGAGCTCCTACGGCCAGAACAACTCGATCTCCCCGATCGAAATGGCGGCGGGCTATGCGGCGGTCGTCAACGGCGGCTATCTGCTTCAGCCGTATGTCGTCAGCAAGATCGTGGACAGCGAGGGCAATACGGTTCTGACGAACGAGAAAACCGTCCGCAGACAGGTCATCTCCTCGGAAACCTCTGCGGAAATGCGCAGAGCACTGCAATTCGTCGTCGATAACAACGGCGGAAGCAATGCCTATATCAAGGGCTACAAGATCGGCGGCAAGTCCGGTACATCCCAGAAGCTGATGGGCAATGTCGAAAAGGGCAAGGAGCAGTTTGTCGCATCGTACTGCTGCTTCGCGCCGGCGGATGACCCGGAGATCGTGCTGCTGATCCTTGCGGATGAGCCGGACAAGAGCATTACCTATTACGGCTCGACCGTCGTTGCGCCGTATTCGCGCTCCGTGCTCGAAAAAGCGCTGCCGTATCTCGGATTCTATCCGGAGTATACAGAGGAGGAAGCGGAGCATCTGGATGTGACGGTTCCGCTGCTGATCGACCTGCCGGTTGACAGCGCAAAGGAGACGCTCGAAAAGCTCGGGCTGCACGCGGAGATCGAGGGCGACGGCGACAGCGTCAACATGCAGTTCCCGATCACCGGTACCGGCGTTGCGAAGGGCGGAACGGTTCTGCTCTGCACCGGCACGGCACAGGCGAACGATATGGTGACGGTTCCGCTGCTGGCGGGCTCGACGCCGGAGACGGCAAAGACACTCTCCGAGGTCAATGAGATTCTTGCGGAGGCAGGGCTCAACTATGTCGCAAAGGGCTCGATGCTCGAAGACAGCATTGTGCTCATGCAGAGCATTCCGGCGGGCACGCGCGTGAACAAATGGACCGTCATTGAGCTCGACCTCGGCAATGCGGAGGATGCGGGATAGTCCCGCGGATTATGCGAACACCGTACAATCCTTTCTGCGTGCCGGACGGGGCGCTCGGCGTCTCCGTCCGGCAGGGCATTGATGCTCCCGGGCAGAACGGAACGTACTTTTTGAGATGATAACAGGGCAGGGATATGCCCGGCGAAACGGAGAATGACATGAAACTGTATGCGTTGCTGGAATCGCTGGAAACGGCGCTTCCGGATATCGAGATCACCGGTGTGACGGACGACACGCGGGAGCTGAAGCCCGGCATGCTGTTTGTCTGCATCGGCGGCGCCCATTTTGACGGGCATGACAAGGCAAAGGAAATGCTGGAAAACGGCGCGGCGGCGGTCGTCTGCGAACGCGACCTCGGGCTCGGCGACCGGCAGATTCTCGCGGAGAATACCAGAAAGGCATTCGGCGACCTCTGCGCGGCGTGGTACGGGCACCCCGAGCGCGAAATGCAGCTCATCGGCGTGACCGGAACAAACGGCAAGACCACGACCGCGACGCTCCTGAAGGAAATGCTGAAGCGCGCCGGAAAAAAGGTCGGGCTGATCGGTACGGTGCAGTATGAGATCGGGGATGAGATTCTCCCCTCGGTCAATACGACGCCGCTGACGGATGCCTTTTTCGCGCTCCTGCGGAAAATGGCGGATGCGCACTGCGAGACCGTTGTCATGGAGGTATCCTCCTTCGGGCTGGAGCAGCACCGCATCGGGCCGGCGCATTTTGCCGCCGCCGTGTTTACCAATCTGACACAGGATCATCTCGATATTCACGGAAATATGGAGAATTACTATCAGGCAAAGCGCATGCTCTTTGACCGCTGCGATTTCGCGGTCGTCAACGGCAACGACGGTTACGGAAAGCGGCTCTATGATGAGATCACATGCAGAAAATGCACCTACGGCATCAGACAGGGCGACGGAAATGTGCTCGATGCCTATGCCGAGGAGATCTCGCTGAGCACCGAGGGCACCGAATTCACCCTGACGCTGCACGGAAAAACACAGCAGGTCTTCATGCGGATGACCGGCATGTTCAATGTCAGCAACGCCGTCGCGGCGATGACCGTCGGCACGGAGATCGGGATCCCCGAGGCTGTGATGACCGAGCTGCTGCTGGATTATACCGGCGTGCGCGGGCGCTGTGAGGTCATCCCGACCGCGTTGGATTTCACGGTGATCTGCGACTATGCGCACACACCGGACGCACTCGAAAAAACGCTGCTCAGCCTGCGGGAATGCACGGTCGGTCGGCTGATCGCAGTCTTTGGCTGCGGCGGAAACCGCGATGCGGCAAAGCGCCCGAAGATGGCGCGTGCGGCCGCGAATATCGCGGATATGCTCGTCATTACGTCGGATAACCCGCGCGACGAGGATCCGCTGCTCATTATTCAGGATATTCTCGCCGGACTTGACGGGACGGAGATCCCGTATCAGACGGAGCCTGACCGCGCAGAGGCGATCTATCTCGCCATGCAGCAGGCGAAAACCGGCGATGTGGTCGTGCTCGCGGGAAAGGGCCATGAGGATTATCAGATCATTGCCGGCGGCGTACATCTGCACATGGATGAGCGCGAGCTGGTCGCGGATGCGGCAAAGCGCATTTTCGCAGAGCGCACACAGAGCTGATCGGAGGAACACAATATGCCAATCTGGCTGACACTCAGCGCCGCCCTGACTGCGGCGGTCATCGCGGCAATCGGCGGATTCATTCTGATTCCGTTCCTGCGCCGCATCCACTTCGGGCAGACCATTCTGGAGGAGGGTCCCGCATGGCACAAGGCCAAGCAGGGTACGCCGATCATGGGCGGCTTCCTCTTTATCATCGGCAGCTTTGCCGCGACGGCGATCGGCTATACGGTCTGGCGCATCTCCGGCGGCGTGGACATCACGACCGACGAGACGAACAATCACGCGCTGCGCCTGCTGACCGTGATGCTGTTTGCGCTGCTGTATTCGCTCTCCTGCGGATTTACCGATGATTACATCAAGGCTGTCAAAAAACAGAATCTCGGACTGAATCCGAAGCAGAAAATTCTGTTTCAGATTGTATTTTCCGGTGCATTTCTGGCAATCCTATATCTGCTCGGCGACAGGGAAACGACGCTTGATCTGATCTTTGCAAAACTGAACCTCGGCCTGTTCTATTACCCGCTGATGGTCGTGTTTATGATTTATATCATCAACGCGGTGAACCTGACGGACGGTATCGACGGGCTCTGCGGCTCGGTCTCGGTGATCTCGATGCTGGCGATGACGGTCGTCTGCTCGCTGCCGGAATACGGGCTGCCGGAGTATTCGCTCTATGCGATCACGGTCGCGGGCGGCTGCATCGGCTTCCTTGTCTGGAATCTGCACCCGGCGAAATGCTTTATGGGCGACACCGGCTCGATGTATCTCGGCGCGGCATTTGCCGGCCTCGGCATCGCATGCAGGCTGCACCTGCTGCTCGTGCTGATCGGCATTGTCTATGTGCTCGATGCGCTGAGCGTCGTGATTCAGGTTCTTTATTTCAAGTACACCAGAAGAAAATACGGTGAGGGCAGGCGAATCTTCAAAATGTCGCCGATTCATCACCACTTTGAGCTGTGTCACTGGAGCGAATACAAGATCGTGCTGGTCTTCTCGCTCTGTGGCCTGATCGCGGGCATCGCGGCGGTGCTGATACGGCTCTGAGCAGAGCAACAACGGATTGGAGCGGTACATGATGGCAGCAAATGCTGGTACAAAAGGAACACAGACCCGCACGGGCTTCCGTCCGGCGGGAAAGGGCAGGCGGCTGATCGACAGCGAGGCAGACGGCGTTCTGCTCGGAACGGTCATCGCGCTGCTGGTCATCGGGCTGCTGATGATGTTTTCCGCCTCGTATCCCGCGGCGATCGAGGACGGTCAGCCCGGCACCTATTACGCCGTGCGGCAGGTCATTTTTGCGGGCGCGGGTCTGGTGCTGATGGGTATTCTGAGCTTTGTCAATTACCATATCTTTGAGAAGCTGTGGATTTCCGGCGCGGCATTTGCGGTCGCGGTCGGCATGCTGATCGCCGTGCTGATACCGGGCGTCGGCAGGAATGTCAACGGCGCGACGCGCTGGATCGGCATCGGCGCCGATGCAAACGGAAACGGCGGCATCACCTTCCAGCCCTCAGAGTTTATGAAAATTGCGATTGTGCTGTTCTTTTCGATGCTGATTGTCCGGAACGGACACCGGATGAAGAGCTTTTGGTACGGCATTGTGCCGTATATGGCAATGCTGGGCGTGATCGCCGGGCTGATGATGGCGGAGCCGCATCTTTCCGGCACGCTGATTATCGGCACGCTCGCGCTGACGCTGATTTTTGTCGGCGGCGCAAGACCGCTGCATTTCGGCATCCTGATCGGTGTGGGAGTGCTCGGCGTGACCTGCGTCGTGCTGTATCTCATGTACAGCAAGGGCATCGGCTATTTCCAGAACCGCATTCTCTCGTGGCGCGACCCGTTCAATGAAGCCTATATGCAGAACGAAACATGGCAGACCTGCCAGTCGCTCATTGCGATCGGCTCCGGCGGCATGTTCGGGCTGGGGCTCGGCGCCTCGCGCCAGAAGTACCAGTATCTCCCGGAGGCGCAGAACGACTTTGTGTTTGCGGTGCTCTGCGAGGAATTCGGATTTGTCGGCGCGGTGACGGTCATTCTGCTGTTCTGCCTGCTGGTGTTCCGCGGATTCTATATCGCGGCAAAGGCAAAGGATAAGTTCGGCATGCTGGTCGCGGTCGGCTTTACCATGCACATCGGCTTACAGGCGCTGCTCAATATCGCAGTCGTCAGCAATGCGATCCCGAATACGGGCATTTCGCTGCCGTTCTTCTCATACGGCGGCACGGCACTGATGATGCAGCTTGCGGAAATGGGCGTTCTGCTGAACATTTCCCGTCAGGCAAAGCTGAATCAGTAAGGCATCGGACGAATATCGGACAAAGGAAGAGGCAATATGAAATTTCTGATTGCATGCGGCGGAACCGGCGGGCATATCAATCCCGGCCTTGCGATCGCCGGCATTATCAAGAAGCATCTGCCGGACGCGGAGTTCCTCTTTGCGGGGACGCCGGACGGCATGGAGGCGGAGCTGGTGCCGGCGGCAGGATATAAAATGGCGCATGTGAAGGTCGCGGGCATCCAGCGCTCGGTCAGCCCGCGGAATCTCATCCGGAACGCAAAGGCAGTCGGCTATCTGATGACAGCGGGCAGCCATGCGAGAAAGATCGTCAAGGATTTTCAGCCCGATCTGGCAATCGGCACGGGCGGCTATGCGGCGGGGCCTGTCATCCGCGCGGCACAGCAGCTCGGCATCCCGACTGTCATTCACGAGCAGAACGCTTATCCCGGCGTGACGAACAAGCTGCTCGCGAAAAAGGCGTCGGCGGTCATGATGAACTTCGAGGCGGCAAAGCAGTATTTCCCGGAGGAGGCCAGAACCTTCGTGACGGGACTGCCCGTCCGCGGGGGCATGACCCGGCGCACTGCGGAGCAGGCCAAGCGGAAGCTCGGCTTCCCGGAGGGGATGACGCTTCTGTCCTTCGGCGGGTCGCAGGGGGCGCAGTGCCTCAATGACCTGATGCCGGAGATCATGGAGTGGCATCTGAAGGAGAATTTGCAGATCAATCACATTCACGCCTACGGGAAATTCGGCAGAGACAGCTTCCCCGAGGCAATGAAGACGCGCGGCATCGCAGAAAACAAGCGTTTGCGCGTCAGTGAATACATACACGATATGGACATCTGTCTGGCGGGCGCCGATCTGGTCATCAGCCGCGCCGGCGCCTCGACGCTGAGTGAGCTCCAGGCAGTCGGCAGGGCGTCAATTCTGATTCCCTATCCGACGGCGGCGGAGAACCACCAGTATCACAATGCGATGGTGCTCGGCAAGGCGGGCGCCGCGATCGTGATCGAGCAGAAGGATCTGACCGCGGACAGGCTCAGGGACGCGATCCGCGACCTCTGCGAGCACCCGGCAAAGCGCATCGCAATGGGACAGCGCGCCGGTGCGCTGTTTGCGCAGGATACCGATGACCGCATCTGGCACATCATTGAGGATGTCCTGAATACAAAGTAAAACGGGATTCCGCACCGCACAGCGCGGCGCCCCGTTCTCACCTTTGCGCGGAATGCTGCATATGCTGAAGGCAAACGGCAAAAGCCGTGTGCAATTGAGGTGATGCAGCATGGCAGAGGAGATTCTGCGGATAACCGGCGGGCGGAAGCTGCGCGGGGAGATAACGGTGCAGGGCGCAAAGAACAGCGCGCTGCCGCTGATGGCGGCGAGCATGCTCTGCGACGGGGAAACAGTGCTTGGCAATGTGCCGCAGCTTACGGATGTCTATGCGGCGAGCCGGATTCTGAACCGGCTGGGATTCCGGTGCAAAATCAGCGGAAATACGGCAAAGATCGTCTCCGGCGAGGGCGAAACGGAGATTCCGGACGAGGATATGCGCGCGATGCGCTCCTCGGTCATGTTTCTCGGCCCGATGCTCGGAAAACGGAAACGCTGTGTGATTACCATGCCCGGCGGCTGCGAGCTCGGCCCGCGCCCGATCGACCTGCATCTCGATGCGATGCGGCAGATGGGCGTGCAGATCAGAGAACAGCAGGGGAAGATCGTCTGTCAGGCGGAGCACCTGCACGGTGCGCGGATTCCGCTGCCGTTTCCCTCGGTCGGCGCGACGGAAAATGTCATCATGGCCGCAGCGCTCGCAGAGGGCGAGACCGTTCTGACGAATGCGGCAAGAGAGCCCGAGATCGCAGACCTCGCGGGCTTCCTGAACCGGTGCGGCGCGAAGATCGCCGGGGCAGGGGAAGGAACCGTCATCATCTCGGGCGTGAAAAAGCTCAGCGGAACCGCGTACAGCGTGATGCCGGACAGAATCGCGGCTTTTACATGGCTCTGTGCATGTGCGGCGGCAGGCGGAACGGTCTGCATCCGCGGGACAGAGCCGAAGGACATGGAGAGCTGCCTGTCGGTTCTTTCGGCGGCGGGCTGCCGGCTCGGCATCTGCAAGGACAGGATTTATCTGGACTGCTCGCATCCGCTGCGGAATGTCCGGTACATACGCACCATGCCGCACCCGGGCTTCCCGACCGACGCGCAGGCGCTGATCGCGGCGGTTCTTTGCACCGCTTCCGGCACAAGTGTGATCGAGGAGACCGTGTTCGAGAGCCGGTTCAAGCATGTCGGCGAGCTGCTGCGGATGGGCGCGGATATCCGCGTTTCCGGCAGAACGGCGGTGATCACAGGCGTCTCCGGGCTGCACGGTGCAGAGGTCGAGGCAATGGACCTGCGCGGCGGCGCGGCACTCGCTGCGGCGGCTGCCGGAGCAGAGGGCGAGACCGTTCTGCGGGGACTCCGTCATATTGACCGCGGATATGACCATTTTGCAGACGCTTTCAACAGCCTCGGCGGAAATGCGGTTCGTCGCGTGATTTCGTCGGCAGTACGATGAAATTCGGCCAAACGCCGGAATTTGTTGAAAACTCTGTGGAAAGGGTGCAAAACTGTTGAATCCGGCGCGGGCGAAGCGCGGTTTTCGGCTTCAAATCAGCATGGATGTGTTGAAAACTCTGTGGAAATTGTGGGAAAGCAACCCGCATCACGGAACACGGGTTTTCCACAGCCGGTTCGTGCAATATTGTTCTAAATTACGGAAGGGAGGGCATGTGCCGTGCAGGATGTTGTCAAGGAAAACGTCAAGCGGCAGCAGAGCACAAAGCGTCAGCGCCGGCGGAAACGGCGCCGCAGAGCCTATCTGGTTCTGGTGATTCTGCTGGTCTGCGGGATCGGACTTGCTCTCTCCATGACGCTGTTTTTCAATGTAACGGGGATCACCGTCGTGAATGAAACCGACACGCCGGACGAGGAAATCGTCGCGCTCAGCGGGATTCAGTACCGTGACAATCTCGTGCGGCTGGATACAAAGGCGGCCGAGCGGGAGATCACAGAGGGAATCGCCTATGCGGAGAACGTGACGGTGAAGAAAAAATTTCCCTCGACGGTCGAGATCACCGTACACAAGGCAAAGCCCGTCGCGAATATCTCGCAGAGCTACGGATATCTGCTCGTCAGCGGCTCAAACCGCGTGCTTGAGGAGCTGCACGGCGGCCCGCGCCCCGATCTGATCGTCATTACGGGCTACAATCCCGCGCAGGGCACGATCGGCATGTACTTGCAGTCGGAGGACGAAAAGCGCGACAATGTGCTGAAAACGCTCACGGCGGCCGTCGAGGAATGCAACAACGAGCAGATCAAATCCATTGATATGACCGACCAGAGCGATATCATCGTGCAGTTCGGGGAGAATTTTGTGTTCCGGATGGGCAGCAGCGCGGACGCGGTCTATAAGCTGCGGCTCGCGGCGAAAACGATCGAGAAGCTGAACCCCGATAAAAAGTACCGGCTGACGATGGTCGGGAACAACCAGATTTCCGTTCTGCCGCAGGAATCGTGAGCGGCGCGCATCCCGATTTTGCATACGGGAAACCGTGTCAAAAATATGTTAAAAATGACTGCGAATACCGGGAAATCCGGACGGTGAATTGTAAAATATCACAAAACTGACAAAAGAACTTGCAATCGACGAAAAACTGTGCTAAAATGATTGTATGTTTTTAGGCGGCACCGTCGACCGATAACCGGGCTGTCCGAATGGAGGAACTTTGATGACTGATTTTATTTATGAAGAATTCGATCCGCAGGTGAATATTAAAGTCGTCGGCGTCGGCGGCGGCGGCGGAAACGCACTGGACTGCATGGTTCAGGCGGATGTCAAGAACATTGAGTATATCGCGATCAATACCGATGCGAAGGCGCTGCACAATTCCAAGGCGGCGACCCGCATTCAGATCGGCACCAAGCTGACAAAGGGCAGAGGTGCCGGAAACCGTCCCGAGGTCGGCAGACAGTCTGCCGAGGAGAACCGCGATGAGATCAGCAATGCACTCAAGGGCGCAGACATGATCTTCATTACCGCGGGCATGGGCGGCGGCACCGGTACCGGTGCGGCTCCGGTCGTGGCACAGATCGCACAGGAGCTCGGAATCCTGACCGTCGCGGTCGTGACAAAGCCGTTCGCATTCGAGCGCGAGCAGAAAATGCTTCAGGCGGAGCGCGGCATCGAAACACTGAAAAAGTATGTGGATTCTCTCGTCATTATCCCGAACGAGCGTCTGCTGGTCGGTCTGGACAAGCCGCTGACCATGCGCCAGAGCTTCGCAATGGCGGACGATATCCTGAAAACCGGCGTCAAGTCGATCTCCGACCTGATCGTCGAGGACGGCTATATCAACCTCGATTTCGCCGATGTTTCGACGATCATGAAGGGTGCCGGCTATGCGCATATGGCCATCGGCCACGGCGCAGGCAAGAGCAAGGCGGAGGAAGCGGCAAATGCCGTCATCTCCAGCCCGCTGCTTGAAACCTCGATCAGCGGTGCAAAGCGCCTGCTCATCAACATCGCCATGAGCGAGGACGTGCTCTCCTCTGAGGTCGATGCGGCAACGCAGAAGATCACCGAGACCGCGTCACAGGGCGTCGAGGTCATCCTCGGTACTGCGTTCAAGGAGGATATGAACGACGAAATGGTCATCACGGTCATCGCAGCAGGCTATGACGATGCCAGCGAGAAGATTGATGACATTCCGGTCGCGGAGAGCCAGCCGACCCCGATCCCGGTCGCAAATCCGGCAGTCGAGGGTTTTGTTCCGGTCGCACCGCGCAAGCCCGCGCAGCAGCGCCCGGCCGCAGCGATCCCGCGCCTCGACGATGACGACGATCTCTCCGAGATTTTCAAGATTCTCGATAAGAAATAATTTGAACCAAATCCAAGCAGCAGACTGTCAAATTGCGACATTCTGCTGCTTTTTTGTCTATTGTTCCGGAATTTGGTTATCAGATATAGTGAAATTGCACGAAAATCAACCGAATAATTCTACGCTCAGCGCATTGAAAAATGTTTCAAAATATGATATCATATAATATGTGAGTATGGGGGATGCTGAATACGGCAGGGTCGGATGCTGCGCTGTGGTCCGCGAACAGCAATGCGATGCCCCTCGCCCGGAGGCGTCAGATTCCGGAATGGTGCCGCCGCCCTCATGAAATGCGCACACTTATTTCATTTTGTCTGCGGAGGATTGGAGCGTAAATATGGCTGAGCCAAATGTATTGAGAACCACAAAAATCGGTGGCGGATTTGTCAAAGAAGATGTCCTGAACTATGTCGATGAACTCAACTCCAAGAACTATCTGCTTCAGGAAGAGCTGGATAAGCTGAAGAAGCAGATGGAAAGCGGCGGCGGACTCAGTGATGCCAAGGAAGCAGAGTTTGAGGCGGAGCTTTCCCGCCTTCGCGGCGAGCTGGGCACAACCAAAAATCAGCTCCGCGCAGCACAGGATGAACTGAAAAACAGACCGGTCATCGAGGTTGACGGACAGGGCGGCACGGCGGAGGATGTGACTGCGCTCCGCGGCGAGCTGGAAACAGCAAAGCAGGACGCAACCGATGCCAGAGCCGATCTCGCTTCCGTTCAGGCAGAGCTTGAGCTCGAGCGCGAGGAAAAGACCGATCTCAACAACAAAATCACCGAGCTGGAGAGCCGCCTGACAACGCTCAATGAGGACAACGAGTCCCTGCGCGTCGATCTCGCAAACCTCTCCGCACAGGCATTGCAGGGCGGCGGAGATTCCGCCGAGCTGGCTGCAAAAATCGCAGAGCTTGAGGGCAAGGCCGCTGCCGCTGAGCAGGAGGTCATCGCCCTGCGCGGTGAGCTCGATGCGAAGAATGCTATGATCGAGGAGCAGGCAGGCCTCTCGAATGAGGCTGATCTCCAGAAGCTCGCTGAGTATGAAGCACAGCTCGCAGAGCAGAGCAGCGCGCTCGCTGACAAGGACCGCGAGATCGAGTCCCTCCAGCAGCAGGTTGCCGACCTGAAGGAAAGCGGCACCGATTCGAGCTTCGACATGAGCGCACTGTTCATGGAAGCGCAGATGACCGCGAAGAAGGTCGCGACCGAGGCAAGACGCGAGGCCGATAAGAAGATCAAGGATGCAACCGCACAGGCGGATTCCATCATCGCAGAGGCCAATGCGAAGGCTGAGGAGACCGTTTCCTCCGCGAATAAGCAGGCGGAGCAGACCATCGCCGATGCCAACAGACAGGCCGACGAGACCATCAACAATGCCAATGCAGAGGCGGAGAAGAAGCTCAACGACGCCGATGCACAGGCAATCAAAACTGTCGCAGATGCGGAAGAATCCGTGCGTTCGTCTCTGGCGGATGCAGAGCGCAGAACCAAGACCACGACCGAGACTGCAAGAACAGTCCGTGCGCTGCTGCGCTCCGAAATCGACAGCGTCTCCAAGAAGTTCAACGAGCTTACGCTTGTGCTCGATAACCTGAGCGGCCAGGCAAACAGCCGTCTCTCTGAGGCGAAGAATGTCATCTCCGAGGCGCGCAATACCGTCAATGACGATGACGATCTGCCGAATTTCGAGAGCTTTGATGAGGTCGCAAACAAGGCATTCAGCAAGGTGAACAAGGGCGAATTCAATTTCGACGACCTCGCTGAGAGCGCGGGCGACAGCGGCAGCAGCTGGAAATAATCTGCTGCATGAACTATACATTGCAAGTCAGCGATCTGCCGGCGATTGTCAGAGAACAAAAGGCTCTGCGCGCCGGCGACCGCGTGATCCTCTCCGGAACCGTCTATACTGCGCGAGATGCGGCGCATAAGCGCCTGACCGCCGTGATGCGGGAGCAGGGCGCCGATGCACTGCCCTTTCCGCTGCGGGATGCCGTGATCTATTACGCGGGCCCGACTGCGGCGCCTCCCGGCCGTCCGATCGGTGCCTGCGGGCCGACAACCTCCGGAAGAATGGATCCGTATGCGCCGATGCTGCTCGACGCGGGGCTCATTGCCATGATCGGCAAGGGCGAGCGCAGCGCAGCAGTCTGCGAGGCGATTATGCGCAATTCTGCCGTTTATTTCTGCGCTGTCGGCGGCGCGGGCGCGCTTGCTGCGGCACATATTACCGCGTGCGAGGTGCTTGCTTATCCGGAGCTCGGGTGCGAATCCGTGAAGCGGCTGACCGTTTCCGAATTCCCGCTGCTCGTCGCGATCGACGCTCACGGCGGAAATCTCTTTACAGAGGGCAGAAGGGCGTTTGGCGCCGAATAGACAGAATTTGTCTGAGATGCCGAAAATCCGTGTTGAAAGCTGTGTAAGATGCCGTTTTCTTCCGGATTGCTTGACAAATATTCGGCTTTGGTTTATCATATAATAGGTTATATGCTGCTGTTTACCGGTTCTGCGGGGGCAGCAGATGTAACGGTGCAGGGCAGACATGCTGCCGCTCGGGCTTTGTTCGCGTTAGGAGGCTTCCCGATGGAATCGTTTTCAGTTGAGATGCTCTCCGAAATGTCGGATGAAGATCTGGTAGCGGTCATGCATGCGCAGCCGCAGGCATTCTCCGTCCTTCTGGAGCGCTGCCGTTCGATGGTCGTCCGTATGGCAAATTCGCTTGCCGCGAATTCTGCGGATGCCGAGGACTATGCGCAGGAGGGACTGCTCGGATTGCTTGCCGCCGCAAATTCCTATCAGCAGAATTTCGGCGACCGCGCTGCCAGCTTCCGCACCTATGCGTATCGGTGCGTCCGCAACCGGATGCAGAATGCATACCGGAAGGATCACGCGCAGCTCCGGCTGACCGGCAGCTCGCTCGACGATCCCGATGCCGCACTGAGCGAACAGCTTTCTGACGGCGCCGACAGCCCCGAGCAGGCGTTCCTCAATAAGGAGCGCGTCTCAGAGCTCTATCAGGCGCTGAAGGATGTGCTGAGCAAGCAGGAGATGGACGTCCTGTCCGAGGCTGCCTGCGGATATTCCTACCGGGAAATCGCAGACCGGCTTCAGATCTCCGAAAAAAGCGTCGATAACGCCATGCAGCGCGCAAGACGCAAGCTCCGTGCCGTCCGGAGCAATGCTGATATCTGACGGCGGCAGGATGCGCAGAATCCGTATTCCGCCCGCACAGCCCGACCCTTTGGCTGTCCCGTTCCAGAAGGCGGGTTAACCCTTCTGCAATCACACGACCCGGCAGCATTTCTTCCAGCGCGTGCGAACGATTTACCTGCAAACCGCTTTCGCTTCAGGGCCTTGCGCCCGCAGGCGATCATGAAGCAACAGTGATGGCGCAAATCCCGTCGAGGTCCAAATTTCAAGAATCGAGGAAAAACCACATGTACGAAGACAGAACCTTAGTATGCAACGAGTGCGGACAGGAGTTCGTATTCACCGCCGGTGAGCAGGAGTTCTACGCTGAGAAGGGTTTTGCAAATGACCCGAAGAAGTGCAAGGCATGCCGTGACGCAAGAAAGAACGCCGGCAAGACCGAGCGCGAGTATTTCACCGCAACCTGCGCAAAGTGCGGCCGCGAGGCACAGGTCCCGTTCCGCCCGCGTGA
This sequence comes from Oscillospiraceae bacterium, assembly GCA_017460835.1. Lineage (GTDB taxonomy): Bacteria > Bacillota > Clostridia > Oscillospirales > Ruminococcaceae > Firm-04. The sequence goes on along the minus strand of JAFUAD010000045.1, from coordinate 4,754 downwards.
GGACCGCCCTGTTTATTGCAGCGAGTGCTACGCACAGCTCAAGAACGAGCAGTAATTCCGGTTGAAACAAGGGGCGCGGCAGCCTTGCTGCGCCCCCGTTTTTGCTTTCCCGAAAGGAGTTTTATCAATGGAAATCACAAAGGAAACCTGCATCGGCGATATTCTGGATGCTTACCCGGATACCGCACCGTATTTTCTCGAAATGGGCATGCACTGTCTCGGCTGCCCGGCATCCCGCGGCGAATCCGTGGAGGATGCGTGCATGGTACACGGTGTGGATGCGGACGAGCTGATCGAAAAGCTGAAGGCTAGTATTTGATCGGATGGATGATTGCCGCCGGGAATTCTCGGCGGCTTTCTTTTGCGAACAACACGATAAGGAGACTGCTGCATGAACCGCAAGGAACTCAGTGAGATCCGGAACCATTTTCATCCGGATGCCAAATATTTTACAATGGAGCGCGTGCTGACCGCGTTTGTCGATACGCAGCGATGCGTCCGCGGGGTCTGTATCCGCAATGCATCGTCAATTCCCTCGCCGGAGAGCCAGATCCTCTTTGAGACAATGAAAAAGGTGCTGAATGTCAACCTCGGCAAGCAGAGCACCGAGCTGCCCTTCCGCGACCATGCCTATTCGGAGGACGGCGCGCAGACGAGACTTTCCGCGCTGCTGAAAACCGAGCTGAAGCAGGAGGATACCGCGCTCGAATTCCTCGGCAGGCTCGCCGCCGATGCGGATTCCGATTCGCCCTATGCCGTGCTGATGGCGTACTGTACCTATGCGCCGCCGAAGAAAAATAAGATGGACGAGATCGACGAGGATGCGGTCTCGGACAATGTGTTCCGCTATCTGGTGGCGGCGCTCTGCCCGGTGAAAAAGGCCGAGGGCGCGCTGGTGTATAATCAGTCTGATGATGAAATTCTGCGGCAGGAAAACCCCAACGCGGTCATCAGCAAGCTGCCCGCGGACGGCTTTTTCTTCCCGGTTTTCTCCGACCGCTCGACGGATGTTCACCATGTGCTGTACTATACCAAGACGCCGAATACGCCGAATGAAAAGCTCGTAGATTCGTTCTTTGAATGCGATGTTGAGACGACCGTCGAGGAGGACAGAGCCGATATGAAGCAGGTGCTCGACACGCTGCTCGGCGATGACCTGACCTACGAGACCGTCACGACCGTGAACGAAAAGCTCAATGAGATCGTCGCGAAGAATAAGACCGATGATGCCCCGACCGAGGTCACCGGCAGAATTCTGCGGCGGATGCTCTCGGAGGCGGGCGTTCCGGAGGAGAAGCTCGTCAATACGGAAAAGGTGTTCGAGGAAACCGTCGAAACGACGCTGAAGCCGGAGCGCCTTGTCCAGCCGAAAACGGTTATCAAAACGCCGGAAATCGTCGTCAATATCAAAAATGAAGCGAAAAACAAGGTGCGCCTTGATAAGATCAACGGGCGTCACTGCATGGTCATCGAGCTCGACGACGCCGTCATCGAGGTTAACGGCTATGACCTGAAGGTGCCGGGCGTGCTCGCCCCTGAACAGGATACACCGTGGAATACCTGATCTGCACAGGAGCCGTCCCGATTGCGGGGCGGCTTTGCTGTTTCCGGAATATCGGCATATTTTCCTTTTCCCCTTGCAAAAATATGAGAAATGCGGTATAATAAACCAAGAACGAAGCATGCACGGAAAGGGGGCAGCACAGTGGAAATCGACCGGAGTCAGAATCCGATGTTTCTGAACGATTATCTGACCTATCTGGACGTCATCCGCGGCAAGGCAAAGCGAACAGTGACGGAATACTATCAGGACACGGTGCTGTTTCTGCGCTGGCTGCACTGCATCAACTGCGGGCTGCCGGTCTCGGAGGCCGGGGAGATGGAGATCGACGATGTGACCGATGACGAGCTGAGGGCGGTCACGGTGTCTGTGCTGTACGATTATATCCGCTATCTGCGGGATGTCCGCGGGAACACGCCGCGCTCGGTTTCCCGCCGCATGAGCGCGGTCCGGAGCCTGTTCCGGTATCTGACCAAGACAAAGGGCATGCTCAGCGCAGACCCCTGTCAGAATCTGGAGCTGCCGACTGTGAAAAAAAATCTGCCGCGCTTCCTGACGCTGGAGGAAAGCCAGCGTGTGCTCGAAAGCGCAGAGAGCGAAAAAACGCATGATATGCTGCGGGATTACTGCATCGTGACCTTATTTCTGAACTGCGGCTTCCGGCTGGCAGAGCTGGTCGGGATGAATGTCGGGGATGTGGATTTCTTCAACCGGCAGATCCGCGTGCTCGGAAAGGGCAGCAAGGAGCGCATCGTGTATCTCAACGACGCCTGCCTTGCCGCATTGCAGGAATATCTGCAATCGCGGGAAAACCCGCCGCAGGAGCCGAATGCGCTGTTTTTGAGCCGGAATCACCGCAGGATCAGCAGGCGGCGCGTGCAGCAGATCGTCGAGAATATGCTGACGGCATCCGGGCTTGCCGGGCGCGGGCTCTCGACCCACAAGCTCCGCCATACCGCAGCGACGCTGATGTATCAGCACGGGCATGTCGATACGCTGACGCTGAAGGATATCCTCGGCCATCAGTCCATTGCCACAACCGAAATCTATACGCATCTCTCCAGTGAACAGCGGCAGGATGCCATTGACAGCAACCCGCTCGCCGGCGAACACCGGAAAAAATAACGGAGGATTATCATGGAGAAACGGGAAGTATATACAGTGATTCTGGCGGTGCTCGGCGTGTTGATTGTGCTCGCGATTGTCACAATGATCCGCGGCGACAAGACCGAATCCTCGTCGCAGGTGTCGGCGCCGGAGGTCAGCAGCGTCGTGCTGACGACCTCGACCGATTACTGGGATTATCTCCGCAGTCAGCAGACGACCACGACGGTGACCGATCTCACCGATGAAACCGGCCTGATTGACGGAACCGGGCTTCCGGATGAAACCGGACTGCCGGAGGACGGCACCGGCTCCGGCAGCGAGAGCGCGCTCAGCTCCTCGCAGAGCTCTGAATCACAGAGCAGCACGACCTCTGCGACCGCAGTTGTCACATCGGGAGAGCCGGGCGGATATACCCTGATTATTGAGTGAAAGAGAGGGCAAGGCCATGAGGCTGCTGATGTTCGGCGATGTCGTCGGGGAGGCCGGGAGCCGCTGCTTCCGGCAGCATGTCCCGAAGCTGAAGCGCGATTACGGCGCGGACCTGATCGTCGTCAACGGGGAGAATTCTGCGCCCGGAAACGGCATCACGGAGCAGTCGGCGCAGCAGCTTTTTTCTGCCGGCGCCGATGTCATCACGACCGGCAATCACTGCTTCCGCCGCCGCTGTGACCATATTTTCGCAGATGCGCGGATTCTGCGTCCGGCAAATTATCCGGAGGGCGCACCCGGCAGCGGGCTCTGCGTGCTCGACTGCGGCAGGTTTTCCTTCGCGGTCATCAACCTCATGGGCACCGCGTTCATGGACGCGCTCGACAATCCGTTTACCGTGATCGACGGGCTGCTCGAAACCGTGCAGACGCCGAATATTCTGGTCGATTTCCATGCCGAGGCGACCGCCGAAAAGCGCGCAATGGGCTGGTATCTTGCGGGGCGCGTCTCTGCGGTCATCGGCACGCATACGCATGTGCAGACGGCTGACGAGGAGATTCTCGACGGAAAAACCGGCTATCTGACCGACGCGGGCATGTGCGGCGGCGAGCGGTCGGTGCTCGGCGTGCAGATCAGGCAGGCGATCGAGAAGCAGCGCTTTCACCGCCCGGTGCAGTTCACAGAGGCGGAATCGCCTGTGATGCTGAACGGCGTGTGCTTGGAAATCGACAGCAAATCCGGCATATGTACCAAAATCGAGCGCATTTTTATGAGAGAATCCACAAATTCATTCTGAATGCTTGACTTTTTTCGTGAAATGTATTATACTAGAAAATAGCAGTACAACGATATACCCCAAACCGTATTAACAATTTTGCAGTTTCATGATCTAAGGAGGTTTCCAATGGAAGTATTAAAGGTATCATCTCACTCCACACCGAATTCCGTAGCCGGTGCGATTGCCGGTGTCATCCGTGAACAGCGCGTTGTCGAGGTACAGGCTGTCGGCGCGGGTGCTGCGAATCAGGCGATCAAGTCGATCGCGATCGCGCGCGGGTATCTTGCGCCGATCGGAATTGATCTGGTATGTATTCCTGCATTCGCCAGCATCGAGATCGACGGCGAAGAACGTACTGCAATGAAGCTGATCTGTGAGCCGCGCTGAATGAGGAAAAAGAGCCGCATTCCCAGTCTGAACCGGGAATGCGGCATTTTTTTATGAAAAAATCACGTCCTCGAGTTCGGTTCTGAGGCGTTTGATGATCTTCTTTTCCAGCCGGGAAATATACGACTGTGAAATGCCGATCGCATCGGCGACCTCCTTTTGTGTTTTCTCGCGCCCGCCGCAGAGCCCGAAGCGCATTTCCATGATCTGCCGTTCCCGCGGCTCCAGCCGGCTCACGGCCTCCCGCAGCAGTCTGCGCTCGGATTCATTCTCAAGATCGCGCGAAACCACATCCTCATCGGTGCCGAGCAGATCGGAGAGCAGCAGCTCATTCCCGTCCCAGTCCACATTCAGCGGCTCGTCGATTGAAATTTCCGCGCGGTACTGCGAAACCTTCCGCAGATGCATCAGAATCTCATTTTCAATGCAGCGGGAGGCATATGTCACGAGCTTGATGTTCTTTTCGGGATGAAATGTGCTGACTGCCTTCAT
>JAFUAD010000082.1 GCA_017460835.1 Oscillospiraceae bacterium | reverse complement strand
GCGGCAGAGAGGAGAAATTGCCCGTGCAGCCGTCAGTCCCTATAACGCTGAAAACCGGCAAGCCTATGCCTGCCGGTTTGTCTCGGTTTTTTGAGTTTTTACTTGGGATTTGTGGTGAGCAGCCCTTAAGAATCCCATTATAAGTAAAATGTTAGATTACTTGCGTTTTTATAATACTTCTAACAATGAGACTCTTAAGGGATAATGGCAATTATGCGGGGCATGGGGCTCGATGTTTGTGCAGCAAACTCGGCACAGCAAAGCGAGGGGAATCCCCATTATAAATCCATCGGAGATACTTCTTTATCGACAAGCTGAGCCGCCCTTTTTGATGAGGGCGGCTGACTTTTTGTATTACAGCTTTGCGAGAAGCTCCTTGCGCTTTTCTTCGTATTCCTCCTGCGAGATCACGCCCTTTTCGAGCAGCGATTTCAGCTTCAGGAGCTTATCGGCTTCATCTGCTGCGGCAGGCGCAGGGGCGGGGGCAGGAGCAGGGGCGGCTGCCGGAGCAGCACTGCCGACGCCCTGTCTGGTCATTTCCTTGAAGTTCCGCAGCTCAGCCAGTGTTTTATCCGTGAACTCCTGTGCATTCATCACGCTGCGGAAGCGGATAAACCCGGTTGCGCTTGCAATCGAAACCGTCTGGCCGTCAATCAGCTTGTCAATCAGACCGTTCTGTACTGCGATGCTCGTGATATTCTCAAACGGGAGCCCAACACATTTTTTACCGAAAAGGCTTTTCTTTTCGCCGCTGATGCCGTTTTCATTCAGAATTAAGACGCAATTTTTTGACATAACCAACAAACTGACGAAAAAAACAACAGCAATTAGCAGAACGCCCGACGCAATGAGAATGCCTGTTAAAAAATCACTATATGAAAAAGAAGTTTCAATGAAAAACAAATTAAATGAGTGACCCGGCACATACTCAGCTTCCTTTAGAAACGCTGAAGAATAATGCCCCTCTTCTTTGAAAAGAGGTATTACCCACAACAGCAAAAACACTGCCGGTATCACCATAATAATAATTGAAACCGGCTTCAGCTTCGGTCTAATCTCCGCTCTGCACAATTCCTTACTCATAACAATTCCTCCAAAAATTCAAATTAAAATTCTGATGAATTTATTTTATCTTATCAAAAAAAAAAAAAAAACGGTGATAATTTCGTGAAAGTTATGTGAAAACAGGACTTTCCCGGGCGGTCATACCCGGAAAAGCCCTGTTTTTTTACATATCATGCAGATCGGTCTTGGGAATCTCCTTCTCCAGAACCGTGATCGGCAGATCGCCTTCCTGCGGAAGATGCGATGCCGTTTTGCCGTGCCGCGCATTGCGCTGAATCTCAGCGGCGGGCAGCGGCTGCTTGCAGGCGTCCGCATGGGTGTGCGTGTGTCGCTTCATTCATCTCACCTCAGCAACAGCATGCCCCGATTCCGCCGGATTATCCGCCGCGCACCGCATTACAGCTCGGAGCAGAATTCCACCTTTTCGCCCGCAAGAATCAGATTTGTCGTCCTTACAGCGCACATTTTGCCGCACATCGAGCAGGTGTGGCGGTCTGCGGGCGGGACGCTCTCGAAATAAGCCTGCGCTTTTTCGCGGTCTACGCAGATTTCAAACATTTTGTCCCAGTCCACGACCTGCCGCGCCTCCGCCATTGCATTGTCGCGGTCTCTGGCATGCGGCACACCCTTTGCGATATCCGCAGCATGCGCGGCGATCTTGCTCGCGATGATGCCCTCCTTGACATCGTTCACATCCGGCAGGCGCAGGTGCTCGGCGGGCGTCACATAGCAGAGGAAATCTGCGCCGCTCGCCGCTGCGATTGCGCCGCCGATCGCGGAGGTAATGTGGTCATAGCCCGGGAAAATATCGGTCACCAGCGGGCCGAGGACATAGAACGGCGCATTGTGGCACAGGCGCTTTTGCAGCTTCATATTCGCGGCGATCTCGTTCATCGCCATATGACCCGGCCCCTCGACCATGACCTGCACATTCTTTTCCCATGCGCGGGTCGTCAGGCTGCCGAGCTCGATCAGCTCCGCGATCTGTCCCGCATCGGTCGCATCGTCGATGCAGCCCGGACGCAGTGCGTCGCCGAGGCTGATCGTGACATCGTATTCATACAGAATATCGAGCACCTCATCGTAATGCTCAAAGAACGGGTTTTCGTTGCCGGTCATCATCATCCACGCAAACAGCAGCGAGCCGCCGCGGGAGACAATGTTCATTTTTCTGCCCTCGCGCATGAACGCCTCGACGGCGCGGCGGTTGATGCCGGCGTGAATCGTCATGAAGTCCACGCCCTCCTCCGCATGCGCGCGCACAACCTTCAGGAAGTCCTCTGCCGAAATCTCCAGCAAATCCTTTTCCAGATAGCCAATCGCATCGTACATCGGAACCGTGCCGATCATCGCGGGCGAGCACTCGATCAGCTTCTTCCGGAAGGTGTTGGTTTTGCCGTAGTTGCTGAGGTCCATGATCGCCTCAGCGCCGAATTTGTGCGCGAGCGCGACCTTCTGCATTTCGAGGTCATAGTCCTTCGCATCGCCGGAAATACCGAGATTGACATTGATTTTCGTGCGGAGTCCCCCACCGATGCCCTCCGGCGAAATCGCCTTGTGATTGACATTGCAGGGAATCGCGACCTCGCCCCTTGCGACCAGCTCGCGCAGCTTTTCCGCTTCAATGTACTCCTTCTTCGCGACGGTCTCCATTTCGGGCGTGATGATGCCCAATTTTGCCGCTTCCATCTGGGTGTGATACTGTTTCATATGATTCTTCCTTTCACTGTGATGTTACAGAATCTGCGCCGCACAATGCACAGTGCCGGAAGCCTGTACGGCAGCTCCGGCGGATTGCAGGGCACAGTGTTTCCCTTTTGCGATCGCACCGGTCATACCGTATCCGGGTGCTGCGGGATTTTGCCGTTTCCGGCTGTGACCCCAAAGCCCCGTCTGATTCCTGTGTATGCCGGCGCCTCCGCCCGCAGTGCCGCAGGCGGTCAATAATGCAGTTCTCATCTGTTTCCTCCTAAAATAGAGTTGCATTATGTTTTCTTACGCGGCAGAAGGTGGTGCCCCCGGTCTGCCGCGGCGTTGGTATTTTAAGATTTTGCTGCAATCGGGTGTCTGATCACTGTTTTCAGCTTTTCAGGCGCGACCCGTCTTGCATCGGATAAATAAATCTCATGATGAAACCGCTTGTCGGAAATATCGGTTTGATAGCCCTTCAGCGCGATATATTCATGCATCAGCCGCACCGTTTCCGGTTCATCATCATAGCTGCCGATGTGCATGCACTGCACGCACAGGCCTTCGTCATAGGTCAGGAATTCGACCTTAGAAAAATCCGCCTTTTTCTTTGCAGAGGCCTCCGATACAGCCCATTCCACATCTTCCTTCTTCACAAAATCCGGAAGTCGGATGAGCGAAATCCACTTAAAATCATCCTTGCGGGCATAATCAATCTCCTGCCCGCCGTCCTGCTGCCAGAAGCCCTCCAGCGGCGGCACAACATAGTCAAAGTAGCCTTCGATCTGATGACTTCCCTTTTTGCTCATTTTGATCGTGAATGCGATGCCGTACAGCAGACCGATCGCCTGCTGATACGCGCCGCCCTCGGTATTGGGATCGCCCTGCCCCCGCACCGCGATGAACTGCATCGGCGGAACCGTCACAATCGTCGGCGTTTTCGGCGGCATGTAAAATTCTCTGTATTCCTTTTTATAATCGAATGCCATAGCTGATTCCTTCCGTTATATTCGGTACATCATGCTGATATGATCTGTTCTGCAAGCGATTTCAGCAGCCTGCACCGCGCCGTGATATCCGATGCGGAAAAGACAGCGGATACGACCGCAGCACCGGCAGCCCCGATGCCTGCAAGCTCCGGGAGATTCTCCTGCGAAATGCCGCCGATTGCCACTGCCGGAATCTTCACGCTCCTGGCGATTTCCCGGAACTGCGCAGGTGTAATGCGCAGTGCATCGGTTTTCGTCGGAGACGGAAACACCGCCCCGACACCGAGATAATCCGCTCCGGCTGATTCGGCAAGCTGCGCCTGCCCGACGGTTTTTGCGGTTGCTCCGATGATAAAATGCGCCCCGGCAATCCTGCGGATCTCCGCAACCGGCGCGTCGGTGATGCCGACATGCACGCCGTCTGCGCCCGCTTCGATCGCCGCACGGTAATTGTCATTGACAATCAGCGGGACATGATACCGCGCACAGATTTTTTTGATTCGCTTTGCCTCGGAGACAAGCTCTGCATTACTGAGATGCTTCTCCCGAAGCTGGAGTATCGTCACGCCGCCCGTGAGCGCTTCCTCGACCGCGCGGTCAAAATCGCGCTGCCCGATGCATGCGCGGTCGGTGATCGCATACAGCAAAAGCTGCTTTCTGTCAAATTCCATCCTGCCGCTCCCCTTTCAGCCGCCGGATCAAGTCAGCCGGGTCGTCACACTGCATCAGCCCGCTCATGACGCAGACACCGGCAGCACCGGCATCCAGAACCGCAGGCACGCGCTCCGGTGTCATGCCGCCGATCGCATACACCGGAATCTGCACGCTGCTGCAAACATCATGCAGGAACGGCAGTCCCCTGCCCGGAAGCCCTTTTTTGCAGTCCGTCGCAAAGATATGCCCCGCGATCAGATAGGATGCGCCGGCCGCCTCCGCCTCCTGTGCTTCCGATACCGCATGGCAGGACACGCCGAACCGGGAAAGCTGCTCCCGTCTTTCCGGCGATAGTCCCCGCAGGACGGGAAGCGGAAGCTGCACGGCTGCCGCTTTGCATTTTGCTGCCGATTGCGGGAAGCTGTGCAGAATCAGCGGGACCTGACAGCCCTGACAGATTTCAGCAGCCTTCTCTGCGAGTACAGCATATTCGGGCTCCGGCAAATCCTTTTCCCGCAGGATTACGGCATCGGCGCCGCCTGCCGCGATGCGCTCAAGCCGCTGCAAAAACGCCTCCCGGCACAGTGCCCGGTTCGTGATACAGATAATCTTACACATAGAGATAATCGTTCAGCACCGGCTGCAATCCCTCGGATGCCATATCCGCATACATCTGCCGGAAGCTGCGGCTATCGCTGATCTCAAACTGCTCGTCTCCCTCGGTATCGGATTCCTTGCCGGTATACTTGCTCTCGTGGTCGCCGATGCCGGTCGAAACGCCCGCAGAAATCTTCGTTGCGGCGATTTTCACGATCCCGTCGCGGAAGCTCTTGCTCTCGCGGGATGAGACCGTGATTCCGGCAAACGGCAGGAACATCCGGTATGCGCAGAGAATCTGACAGAGCTGCCGCTCTCCGACATCCTGCGGATTGATCTTTCCGTTGTTGATGATCGGGCGGAGCCGCGGACAGGACAGGGAAATCTCCGCGTGCGGATACTTTCGCTGGAGAAAATACATGTGCAGCGCCGATGCAAGCGCATCCTTCCGGAAATCGGAAAGCCCGAGCAGTGCCGAGCCGGCAACGCCGCGCATCCCGCCCATCAGCGCACGCTCCTGTGCCTCAAAGCGGTACGGCCAGACGCGCTTGTGCCCGGCAAGATGCAGTGTTTCGTATTTCTCCGTATCATAGGTCTCCTGAAATACCGTGACATAATCCACGCCGCATTCATGCAGATAGCGGTAATCTTCGACATTGACCGGGTAAATCTCAACCCCGACCATGCGGAAATATTTGCGTGCGAGCTTACATGCCTCACCGATATAGTGAATATCGCTCTGCGCCCGGCTCTCTCCGGTCAGAATCAGGATTTCCTCCATGCCGCTCTCGGCAATGACCTCCATCTCATGCTCGATCTGCGCCATCGAGAGCTTCATACGCCTAATGTGATTATAGCAGTTGAAGCCGCAGTATACGCAGTAATTCTCGCAGTAATTCGCGATATAAAGCGGGGTAAACAGATAAACGGTATTGCCGAAATGCTTGCGCGTTTCGATGCGGGCACGCTCGGCCATCTGCTCCAGAAACGGTGCAGCGGCGGGAGAAAGCAGCGCCTTCAGGTCCTCGACGGAGAGATTGCTCTTTTGCAGTGCGCGCCGGACATCCGCGGCAGTATAGCGGGAGGGATCGTATTCCTCGACCTCCTTCATCACCTTTTCGCGGATATCGGACTGAATCTGCTCCTGTCCATCCATATAGGTCATGATATCGGTTCTGCAATCGGGATTGTTTTCCAGCTCATGCTTGCGTTTCAGCGCAGACTCCGAAAGCCCCTCCGAATCGACCAAAAACTGATTTTCCATGCTGCTCCGCCTCCTAGTCATGCAGGAAGCCGGTCAGCGTATCAGAGGGCGACGCGCCCCTGACCAGCACTCTGCCGAGCCCGGAAAGATACGCCTGTCTGCCCGCTTCCACGGCCTTGCGGAATGCCTCCGCCATCACCGGGAGGTCGCCTGCCGTTGCAAGAGCGGTATTGGACATCACCGCAGCAGCGCCCATTTCCATCGCCTCACATGCCTGTGAGGGTCTGCCGATTCCGGCATCGACAATGATCGGCAGGTCAATTTCGTCAATCAGAATCTGGATAAAATCCCGTGTGGCGAGCCCCTTGTTGGAGCCGATCGGGGAGGCCAGCGGCATCACGGACGCTGCGCCCGCATTGACCAGATCGCGCGCGGTGTTCAGATCCGGATACATATACGGCATGACCACGAAGCCTTCCTTCGCAAGAATCTCCGTTGCACGGACGGTCTCTGCGTTATCCGGCAGCAGATACTTGGTGTCCCGCATGATCTCGATTTTGATGAAATCGCCGCAGCCGAGCTCTCTTGCGAGCCGTGCAATGCGCACCGCCTCCTCGGCATTCCGTGCGCCGGAGGTATTCGGCAGCAGCGTGACGCCCTTCGGGATATAATCGAGAATATTCTCGTGCTCCTTTGTATTGGCGCGTCTGACCGCAAGGGTAATCAGCTCCGCGCCCGCATATTTGACGGCTGCCTCGATCAGCGAGAGCGAATATTTACCCGAGCCGAGAATAAATCTCGAATGGAACTCTCTGCCGCCGAGAATCAGCTTATCGTCCTGATTCATGGGTTTCTCATCCTTTCTGTAATTCAAATGTCAATCCTGCCGGCTAAGACCTGCAAGGCAACGGTCGCCTGATGCGCCGCACAGACCGCGACCCGCGCAGAAATCAACCCAAGACCTTTTGCGGAGTCGCTTTCGCCGTCTCCGCAGAGATAAAAATGCTCTGAGGTTTTCCGCGTCCGGATTTTATTCGGAGAGCCGAGCCCTGCCATACCGGAGCCCGCAATCAGCACCGCCTCCGGCAGCGCCGTCAGGACGGTGTTCACCAACATCGCCTTCTGGTCTGCGCGGTCAAATGCCTCGCATATCACGGGATAATCCCGCAGCAGAACCGGAATATTCTCCTCACTGAGCCGGACGGTCTGCGATTCGATCCGGCAGTAGGGCGCGATGCGGTGCAGCGTGTCACTGAGCGCCTCGGCCTTCGGCATCCCAAGCTGATCGGGAAAATACTGCTGCCGGTTCAGGTTGGAGAGGTCTACGCGGTCAAAATCCAGCAGAAGCAGCCGCCCGACGCCGGCTCTTGCAAGCGATACGGCAATATTCGAGCCGAGCCCGCCAAGTCCGCAGACCGCAACAGCGCCCTCTGAAAATTTCCGCTGCATTTGCGCTCCGTGGCGTTCACAGAGCGCCTGATACATCTCCGCCTCCGTCGGCAGCCGCAGCTCAGCCGCCCCCGACAAAGCTGACAACCTCCGCGATGTCGCCGTCCTTCAGTACGGTGCTGCCGTACTCCGCCTTCGGCAAAATCACCTCATTCAGCTCGACGGCAACCACCGCCGGCTGATAGCCCTCGGCTTCCAGCAGCTCCGATACGGTCTTGCCGGAAACATCCATCTCAACGCCGTTGACCTTTACCAATTCATCCACCTCCGTCAATCAAAAAGGGGGAACTGCCGATCGCGCAGTTCCCCCGTTCATACAGGTACAAATCCCTACGTTGGCATTATCCAAATCAGGTTGCGGGTCGAAAGCTCATCCGCTTTCCTCTCAGCCTGTCTACAAGCTCCCCTTTGTACTGATATCATATCATATTTTGCAGAAAAAGTCAAGCATTCTCCGCATTCTCCGTCTGTGCCGGACGCTCCTGCGCCCTTGCAAGCTCCTGTGCGGCACGCTCGCCGCGCTCATGCAGCCGCTTCATTTCCAGCGCGTTGCTGACATTTCGCAGCCAGAGATGATACACGCTGCCGATTGTGTGCTTCTGTGCAAGATCGCACTCCAGAACCGCATAGCCCAGCATATTATCCTGAAAATGCACCGGAGTAAAATAGAACACAGAGGGCGTCTCCCGGTTCTCCGGGAATTCCGGAATCAGGTCTTTCGTATTGAAATTATACATCGGAGAATCGCCGCAGTGCTGCGTCTGACCGGCGAGCACACTGTTCTGCGGGACTGCATGCAGCACATTCCGCATGATCTCCGGATACCCTTCTTTATAGGTATGCGCAGTATCCAGCCAGTCATCGCGCAGGCAGAGCCAGAAATTCCGGTACGGGCGGAGCAGGTAGGAATTATACATAATCCCGTACAGCGCCTCATGAACAGAGGGCTTCTCCGTAATACTCTCGAACATGTAGCTGATATTCAGGCGCCCCAGATCGACCTGATCCTGATTGTCAGAATTGGTCAGGTTTTGGTAATTGTGAACCAGCGCGGTGCTGAGGATTTCGTGCAGGCAGGCGGTGTTCGTGCCGCAGCCGCAGCTCTCGCCGGTAATCAGGCCGTGCAACTCCGGCTCTGCGGGCGGCAGAATCTCCTTCTCCGGCTCCAGAATCGCACGGATGCGGTTGACAGCCTCGGCGGATGACCTGCTCGTCTCGGGAACATGGGTCGTGATTGTCAGATGATTGAGCATCGCTTCGGCGGTGGCGTCATGCCCTGTCACGATTACCTGCTCCGGAATCTTAATGCCGTGCTTCATCAGCCGGTTCGCAAGCCCGATCGCGAGATGATCGCTCGCGCAGATAATCGCCTCGGGCAGCTTGAGCTCGCCGCTGATGATGCGGTCTGCAAGCGTTTCACCGCCGGTATACCAGAAATCGCCGTAGAAAATCTTGTCCTGCTCAACCGGGATATTCCGCTTCTCAAGCTCCTGCGTAAAGCCGCGCAGGCGTTCCTCCGCGACCTCATGCCCGTAATAACCGGAAAGATAGTAGATATCCCGGCAGCCGTGATGATCGAGCACATGCGCGGTAATCTCCGACATCGTCAGAATATCGTCAGTATTGACGACCGGATAGTCTCCGAACGCCAGATCAACAGACACGACCGGCTTGTCGCAGGACTCCTTGATCTGCTTCAGCAGCATCTCGGCAACCCACGGGATATGATCCTCGGTCAGTGTGCTCGTATCGACGATCAGGCCGTCGATCTGATCGAAATTCATCAGCCTGAAAATATTGAGCTCTCCGTTCAGATAATCACGGAAATAATGCACGACCTGCACCAGCGGGGTAAAGACAAACACATCGTAATCATAGGCGCAGCACTGCGCAAAGACGCCCTCCATAATCCGCTTCGCATAAATGCCCTCCGGATAAGCAGTCAGCAGCCCGATTCGTTTTCGTTTCACGGTAGCACCTCCGTAAATTTACATTTTCCTTATTATAACATATTTTCGCGGTATTTGCAATAGTATTTATGAAAAACAACAAAAGTTTACAATTTCCCATGCTGCCAAAAGTCATCAAACCATATAATTCTTTTACATTACAGAGCGGATTCATCTGTCAGAACTGACAATCTTGCAAAAAGTGCTTGCATTTTCTGAAAAAATATGATAGAATACGGTTAGCGGTTGATAACCGCTTACTTTACGGGTTATAAAATGAACAGTTGAGCAATCATTCAATCAAAGGAGGACATCTATGTTTCTGGAAATCAGCGGCATCAAAAAAGGCTTCGGCGAGGGCGAAAGCCGTGTTGAAGTGCTGAAGGGCATCGACATTTCGATCGAAAAGGGCGAATTCTGCGTGCTGCTCGGGCCCTCCGGCTCCGGCAAATCCACTCTGCTGAATATCATCGGCGGAATTGACAGCGCAGACGGCGGCTATATCGCAGTCAACGGCGAAAAGACCGATGACATGACCGAGCGCGCCAGAACCCGTTACCGCCGGAAGCATCTCGGCTACATCTTCCAGATGTATAATCTGATCCCGAACCTCAACATCAAGGAGAATATCGAGGTCGGCGCATATCTGAGCGAGCATCCGCTCGATACCGATGAAATCCTGAAAACACTCGGCCTCTACGAGCACCGCCACAAGCTGCCGAATCAGCTCTCCGGCGGACAGCAGCAGCGCACGGCAATCGGCAGAGCCATTGTCAAAAACCCGGATATCCTGCTCTGCGATGAGCCGACCGGCGCGCTGGACTACAACACCTCGAAGGAGATCCTCCGCCTGATCGAGGAGATCAACCAGAAATACGGCTGCACCGTCGTCATGGTGACGCACAATGCGGCGATTGCAAATATGGCAGACCGCGTCATCAAGCTGCGCGACGGGCAGATCCGCAAAAACTACACAAACGAAACCAAAACGCCCGCTGCCGAGCTGGAATGGTAAGGGAGGCGGACTATGAGAAATCCTCTGACAAAACGCCTGCCGCGGAGCCTGAAAACCGACATCGGAAAGTATGCCGTCATCTTTATCTTTATCACCGGCATGATCGCCATTGTCTCCGGCTTTCTGGTTGCGAGCCATTCCATGTCGAAGGCATATGACGAGAGCTTTGAGAAATACAACATTGAGGACGGAAATCTTGAATTCTCCGCGCTGCCCGATGCGGATACGCTCAGCGAGATCGCGGACGGCAAGCTGACATTTTACGAAAACTTCTATAAGGATGAAGCAACGGAGGAAATTGACAGCACCCTGCGCGTGTTTCAGAAGCGTGATACGGTCAACCTCGAATGCCTGATGGACGGCAGCTTCCCGCAGACCGATGATG
This sequence comes from Oscillospiraceae bacterium, assembly GCA_017460835.1. GTDB lineage: Bacteria > Bacillota > Clostridia > Oscillospirales > Ruminococcaceae > Firm-04. The sequence goes on along the minus strand of JAFUAD010000082.1, from coordinate 23,474 downwards.
AAATCGCGATCGACCGGCTGTATGCCGAGAACAACAAGCTCAAAATCGGAAACACGCTGACGCTGAATCACAAGGCGTACAAAATCACCGGACTGGTTGCGCTGACCGATTACAGCGCACTGTTTGAAAGCCCCTCCGACATGATGTTCGATGCGATGCGCTTCGGCGTTGCTGTCGTGACGCCGGATGCATTTTCGCAGATTCGCGACACGCACCTGCATTACAGCTACGCTTGGAAATACAGCTCCGGCAGAATTGAGGACGACAAGGCTGCAAAGAAAGCCGCCGACGATCTCCTTGAGCATACCGCAAATGTCCTGCAAACAAAGGCAGAAGCGGATGCTGCTGCCGCAGTTGCGGAGGCAGCCGCAAACGGCACCGCGCCGGAGGAAGCGGCAATGCCGGAATTCCTGACGCTGAAAAACTTTCTCCCGGCCTATTCCAATCAGGCGATCGTCTTCACCGGAAACGATATCACCGGCGACGCCATGATGTTCACGGTGTTCCTTTATATTCTGGTCGCGATCATCGCCTTTGTCTCTGCGATCACCACATCCAACACCATCGTGCAGGAGGCGAATGTCATCGGCACGCTCCGCGCCTCCGGCTACACCCGCGGGGAGCTGACGCGGCATTATATGATTATGCCGGCGATCGTCACGCTGGCCGGCGCGGTGATCGGCAATATTCTCGGCTACTCCTTCTTAAAGAAATATATGGCTGCTGTCTACTACAACAGCTACTGCCTGACCACATACAAGACACTCTGGAATGCAAATGCGTTCCTCAAAACCACGGTCGTGCCGGTACTGCTGATGGTACTGATCAACTTCCTTGTCATCCGCTCGAAGATGCGGCTCTCCCCGCTGCGGTTCATGCGCGGCGACCTGCGGACCTCAAAGCGGAAAAAGGCATTCAAGCTGAATACGAAAATCCCGATTCTGCACCGTTTCCGGCTGCGCGTACTGTTCCAGAACATCCCGAATTACATCGTGCTTGTCTTCGGCATTTTCCTCGCGAATATTGTACTGCTGTTCGGTCTGATGTTCACGCCGATGCTCAATCACATGAAGGATAACATCGTCGAGAACATGATCGCGCCGTATCAGTACATACTGAAAACGCCCGCCGAAACGGAAAATACCGGCGCGGAGAAATACTGCGCGGATTCGCTCCGCACACCGGAGGGCAGACTGAAAAGCGAGGATGTGATGATCTACGGCTTCCAAAAGGACAGCAGCTACGCACCCGCTGTCTCGGACGGACAGTCTGTCATCATCTCCAACTGCTACGCCGAAAAGCACCGCGTTGAAAAGGGCGACACCATCAAGCTCGAATCGCAGTACGAGGACAGCAAATACAGCTTCAAGGTGCAGGATGTAGTCTACTACCCTGCCGGGCTGGCGGTCTTCATGACCGATGACCAGTTCCGCACGGTCTTTGAAAAGGATGCGGACTACTACACCGGCTATTTCTCCCGCGAGGAGCTGACAGACCTCGAGGAGAACAACATCGCCTCCCTCATCACGGCAGAGGATATGACAAAGGTCTCCGAGCAGCTTATCCGCTCGATGGGCGGGCTGGCAAAAATCTTTGCCGTGTTCGGCATCATCATGTTCCTGCTGCTGATCTACCTGCTCTCGAAAATCATCATCGAGCGGAACAGTCAGGCGATCTCGATGACGAAGATTCTCGGATACTCTGACGGCGAGATCAACAGCCTGTATATCATGGCGACGACCGTTGTCACGATTCTGGCATTCGCGGTCACGATTCCGCTGGTGAACTGGCTGATGGAAATTGTGATTCACGTTGCAATGTCCGCATATCCGGGCTGGTTTGAGTACACCACGATCTATCCTCTGCTGGGCGTCATGTTCGGCTGCGGCATCTTGTGTTATCTGATTATCGCGGCACTGCTCCTGCGAAAAATCAAGCGAATCCCCATGAGCGATGCGCTCAAGCATCAGGAATAAACAGTAAAACCCCGCGCTGAATCATATCAGCGCGGGGGCGTTTTTGTATCCGTTACTTGCAATTCTTATGGAACAGAATATCCAGTCCCTTCAGCAGCAGCTCATCATCAATGATAATGTCATGCTTGCAGTGCGGAACGATCAACGGTGCAAGCCCGCCGCTTGCAATGACCGTCGTCTGATATCCAAGCTCCGCCTCCATCCGGTCGATCAGCGCATCCATCGCGCCGGCGTTGCCGTAAACCACACCCGCCTGCATACAGGCGATCGTGTCGGTGTGAATCACCTTCTGCGGCGCCTTGATCTGAATATGCGGGAGCTGTGCGGTCCCCGATTCCAGCGATTCCAGCGAAATCGCGACGCCGGGATAAATAATACCGCCGATAAAGGACTGATTCCGGTCGATGACCGTCATCGTGGTTGCGGTGCCCATATCAATGATGATCGAGGGCGCTCCGTAAAACTGAATCGCGGCAACCGCGCCGACAACCAGATCGGCGCCGACGGCCTGCGGCAGGATGTTGATGCCGGTTTTCATGCCCGGCCCGACCACCATTGCCTTGATGCCGGTCAGCTTTTCGATGGCCTGCGAGAGCAGACCCGTCAGCGGCGGCACAACCGAGGAAATGATCGCGCCGCGCAGCAATGAAATATCAATCTGATGCAGCTCCAGAACGGTTTTGCACAAAACCGCAAATTCCAGATCGGTCTTGTTGCGGTCGGAATTCATCCGCTCCACAAACTGTACCTTGTGATCCTTCACGCAGCCCATACAAATATTGGAGTTGCCGATATCAATTGTCAGAAGCATGGGATTCTCCTGTTCCGTTATTTGATCAGCTTAGCCTGCTTCAGTCCGCAGCCGACTGCAAAGGTCAGAAGGCCGCCTGCAATGATTTCCAGCAGAACATTCAGTGTGATAAAGGACAGAATGAACTTCATGACAGTCGGGGTCGATGCATAGCGGGACACATTTTCGACCAGAACATAATTCTTGCTGCTGTCCAGCTCCTTCACCTCATGTGCTTCGCCCGCCTTCAGCGACCAGCTGTCAACAGCCTCGGCACCGTCCTTTGCTTTTCCGTCAGCATCCACATCCTCTGCATTGTAAACGCGCAGAACGACATCTGCAAGCTGATCCTTCTTCGGATCGTCGGTCGCGGTCTCGCTGACCGGCAGTGCCGAAACCGTCACGGAAGCGGTTTTTGCCTCTGCATCCACAGTAACAGCAGTCCGGCTGTCCGCTGCGCCCTCCTCTGCGGTATCGGAGAATGAAAATGCAGTGGTTGCAGAGACCGACTCATCGCGGGGGGTAATGAAATTCCGGAACGATGCATTGTTCCAGAACAGCATCGAAAGTGCGCCGACGAACAGAACCGTATTGCACAGCGCTGCGCCGACGCCGGTAATCGCGTAGCTCGCTCTGCCGGCTCTCTTGGTGATCTTTGCAATCAATCCCGCGAGGGCGCCGGCAATCGCACGGGTCACCACACACATGACAAACGTGAAAAACGGATTCAGTCCGAAAAGGAATGTTCCGAACGCATCCATGCCGAAGCACTGCACAAAGCTCGTGATGCCGAACACCGTGCCGAGCAGCGCGGCAGTTTTCCAGCCGACGGAGATCGCGCCGATTGCAACCGGAATCATCAGGAAGCTGATCGACAGCAGCCCGATCTTCAGATACCCAAGCGGCGTGAATGCCATCAGGACAACGACGGCAGTCAGCAGTGCGGTCAGCACCAGCTCTTTGGTGCTGAATTCCTTTTTCGATTCTTCTTTTGACATAATAAATGCCTCCTCCTGTTATTATTCCCGCTCCGGGGATACAACACAAGCACGGACATGCTTTTGCGGGCGTGCAGCGGATTTCGCTTCGATCCGGCCTTCGGCGGGAAGTACCGGTCTCAGCACGCTGTGTGCCCGCATGTAGTATAGCATATTCCGGCGGAATTGTCAATACCTTCCGCGCGAAAATATGCTGCATTTCATTACAGATTCTGCCGGAAAGTGACAGAATTGTAATGAAGCAGTCACGGAAAAGTGATAAACCTGTGCTATAATAGAAGCATCAAAGGAAAAGGGGGTCTGTCAAATGGAATTTCTGACAGTCGAACATATCTCAAAGCAATACGGAAAGGGCGAGACCAGAGTGGATGCGCTGAGCGATGTGAGCTTTACGCTGCCGAAGGGGCAGATGACCGCGATCATCGGGCCCTCGGGCTCCGGCAAATCGACGCTGCTGCACATTCTCGGCGGCGTAGATCGCCCGACCTCCGGCAGTGTCTTTTTAGACGGGCAGGATGTATTTAAGCAGAACAACAAGAATCTGGCGATCTTCCGGCGGCGGCAGGTCGGGCTGATCTATCAGTTTTACAACCTGATTCCGGTGCTCGATGTCGAGGAAAACATCACGCTGCCGGTCATCATGGACGGCAGAAAGCCCGACCGCAAGCAGCTCGATCACATGCTGGAGCTGCTCGATCTTGCAAACCGCCGGCATCACCTGCCCTCGCAGCTCTCGGGCGGACAGCAGCAGCGCGTCTCGATCGGCCGCGCCCTGTTCACTGCGCCCGGCATCATCCTCGCGGATGAGCCGACCGGCAACCTCGACAGCAAAAACAGCGCCGAGATCGTCCGGCTCCTGCGGGAATCCAACCGCGATTTCAAGCAGACCATGCTCATCATCACGCACGACGAGAGCATCGCGCTGCAATGTGACCGGATTATCACGATTGCGGACGGCAAAATCACAAACGACACCATGAACACTGCATCATAAAAAGGAGCGGCAGCCATGAAATTTGAAACACTGCTTGCGCGGCGGTATATCTCCGCGCAGAAGCGGCATGCGGTTCTGACCGTTTGCAGCATTTCGATCGCCGTTGCCCTGATGTCCATGCTGTTCTGCCTGCTCTCCACATACATCAGCATCAAGCGCAATGAGGCATATGACGATATGCCGGGGCACTTTGCCTTTTACAATATCACGGAGGAGCAGGCCGAAAAGCTGAAATCGCTGCCGGAGGTCTCAAAGGTTGAGCGGACGGACTGGCGGAACGGCTGGACCGCGACCTATGTCACGATCAATCAGTATATTGAGGACGATCGGCTGTATGCAATCAAGCTGGAGGAAGCAGCCGGTCTGACGGAGCTGAAGGACGACGATGAGATCAACTATTTCTTCCAGATCAATCACGATCTGCTGGCGATTGACCTGCTGAACGACAACGGCCGGGTCACACTGGCATTTTACTTCGGCATCTTCTTCATTCTCGTGCTGATTCTGATGCTGCTGCTGCGGCTCGTGATCGACACGGCATTTGAGATTTCCTCGAAGGAGCGCGAGCGGCAGTTCGGCGTCATGCAGTCAATCGGCGCGACCCCGAAGCAGATCGTCCGGGTCATGACGGTCGAGGGGCTCTATCTTTCGGGAATCGGTGTTCCGCTCGGCGGCGCACTCGGCGTCCTGCTCGGATACATCACCTTCCGCGCCGTCCTGACGACCGGCATCTCGTCCGTCATCTTCGACAGCCCGGAAAAAATCAGCAAATACGTCCGTTACAGCGTCAATCCGTGGATGCTCGCGGCGGGAATGCTGCTCGGCTTTGTCTGGGTCATGTTCTCCGCCTACGGCACCGGAATGCGCGTTATCCGCAAGTCGCCGATGGAGGCGATGACCGCGCGGCAGAACACCGTCAAAAAAATCAGACGGTTCTCGCTTTCCGGGATTCTGTTCGGCTGGACGGGCAAGCTGGCGTTCCGCAATACCCGCCGGCAGAAAAAGCGCTTTGTCATCACCGTGCTGTCCCTGACCATCTCCCTGATGATGTTCGCGATCTTCGGGACGGTCATGAACCGTGCCGAGGCATTTGTCCGCAGTACGCGCTATGAAATCGACATGTTCGGCTACAAGCAGTCGGACTTTGAGCTCATGTACGATAATCTCGGAAGTGCAGCAGAGGGTGAGCCCGGCAGAATCGGCTATCTGCGGGCGATGGAGGATGACGGGCTGCCGAGCATACGGTACATCAAAGCGCTTGAAGATTCTGGATTTTTTCAGGATATCGAATTCAACAAAATCTTATTTTCAAACAAGATGACCGACTATCCGGACACACTTGTCGATATCGCCTATATCAACCGCGAAACATACGACCGCATCTGGAAATACACAGAGGAGCCGATGTCCTATGATGAATTCGTCTCATACGGCAAAGCAATTGTATTTCACGAGCCGAACAATGTTCTGAAGGATGCCGAGGGCGAGGTAACGATTGATTTGCATTTCCAGACCGAGATCACGGAGGAAGAAGCAAGAATTGCCGAAGAAAATCAGGAACCCTTTGTTACAGACGGAAACGGCACGGAAGAATTCCCGTTCCGGTATTATCAGTTCCAGACCAAAACGGCTGATTTCCCTTACGGCATCCGCGCCTCCTCGCCGTACAGTGCGCTGCTGGAATGGGAGCTTGTCCTGCTGTATCCGGCGGAGCGGTATGAGTCGGATTTGCAGCATTATGGCTACGACAAGGAACAGTTCTTAGGCGGGAGCTGGCTGAGCTGCAATCTGAAAAAGGGCGCGAAGTATCAGGATGCGATATCCTATTTGGAGTCTGAGCCGAATCTGGTTTTAACGCTGGACAACTATACCGCAATGCAGAACGCCTCAACCATCATTGCTGCGGTAAAGGTTGCCGGGCTTTTCATCACGCTGATGATCTCTTTGATCGCGATTATCAACATGGTCAACATTATCTCGACCGGCATCATCAACCGCAAGCCGGAGCTTGCCGCCATGCAGTGCTCCGGCATGACGCACGGGCAGATGTACCGCATGGCAGCGATCGAATGCCTGCAATTCGTTCTGCGGTCTGCAATCCTCGCAGGGGTGCTCTCCTGCCTGATCATCTTCGGAACGGAGAAGTTCCTCTACTGGCTGATTCAGGGTGAGGCTACGGCAATGTACGCCGATCCGACAACCTCGATGATGAAGAACGTCACGGCAGGGCTCGACGAGGGGCATATCGCCTCTTACAGCCTGACGCTGCTCAAAATCGGTTCCGCCTCCGCTGCGGCCTTCGTCGTTGCGATGATCGCATCACTGATTCCGCTGCACAGAATGCAAAAGGAGCCGCTGATCGAACAGATTCGTGCCGTCGAATAACCGGAACATACAGAATCACCCGCCGGGCTGTTGCATCCGGCGGGTGAATTTTGCTTATTCGGTTTTCTGCGCAACCGCCTCATAGAGCGCGCGCTTTGCATAGCCGGTCTCCGCGGCGAGCTGCCTGCACACATCGGCGGCACGCTCCCCCGCGGCGATACGCTCCCGTGCCGCTGCGATGACCGCCTCCAGCGAGGGCTGCTCCGCCGCAGTCTCCTTCGCACCTGCAATCACCAGCACAAACTCGCCGCGCGGCGGGTTCGCTTCATAGAACGCGGCTGCCTCCCGGAGCGTTGTTTTCCGCACTTCTTCGTGAATTTTCGTCAGCTCGCGGCAGATCGTCAGCGAGCGCTCCCCGCCGAATGTTTCCGTCATATCCTGTAACGTGTGCAGCAGCTTATGCGGCGCTTCATAGAAAATCATCGTTCTGGTTTCCGATTTCAGACTGTTCAGGTGCGCATACCGCTGCTTTTTGTTCACGGAAAGGAACCCCTCAAAGCAGAACCGTCCGGTATCCTGCCCGGACACCGCAAGCGCCGAAATCACCGCACTCGGCCCCGGCACAACCTGCATCGGGATGCTCTCCTCAATACACCGCTGCACGAGCAGCGCGCCGGGGTCGGAGATACACGGCATTCCGGCATCGGTCACGACCGCGCAGGATTCGCCGCCGTGCAGGCGATCCGCGATATGGCAAATCACCGCCTCCGGGCTGTGCTCATGATAGCTGACCAGCGGCGTGTGCAGATCGAAATGCGACAGCAGCTTGCGGGTGACTCTGGTATCCTCCGCCGCGATGAAATCGACGGAGCCGAGAATTTCAAGCTGCCGCTGCGTAATATCTCCAAGATTGCCGATCGGTGTTCCGACGACATATAAAATCCCGCTCATAAGTATTGCTCTCCAAAATGACAGATTTGCGCCGCCTCATCGGTCATGCCAGCGCCGGAGCGCATAAACAGCGCCGGTTCGATCCGCAGGAAGGGATTTGCGCCCTTCATGCCCTCCATAAGGAACAGCCACGGTGCATCCTCCGGCGTTTTGCAGACAAACCGCAGGCGCTTGGGCTCAATGCCGTTTTCGCGCATCGCGCACATGAATTCGGTCAGGCGCTCCGGCCGGCAGCAGACACAGAACCGCCCGTGATACCGCAGCAGACGCGCTGCCGCCGCGCAGACATCGGAAAGGCTGCACGCGATCTCATGCCGCGCGATCTGCTTTGCCGGATCTGCCGAAAGAATCCCGGCATCCTGTGCCTTATAGGGCGGATTGCAGGTCACAAGATCGAGCGTGCCGCGCGGTGCGCCGTCCCACAGTTCACGCAGATCGGCGCAGACCGGCGTGATCGCGGGCGGCACCTGACATGCAGCAATCCCCTCCTGAAGCTGCTCGATCGCCTCCGGCTGAATATCCACCGCAAAAATCTGCTTCGGCGGCTGATGGCGCTGCATGAGCAGCGGGATAATCCCGCAGCCGGTGCCGAGGTCGCAGACGGTATCCCTTGCGCGATAACGGCAAAAGCCCGTCAGCAGAAAGGCGTCCGTCCCGAAGCTGTGCGTTTCGCTCCGGCACACATACAGTCCGGATTTCAGCTCCTCCAGTGTCCTCATGCCGGATTCTGCGCGGTTTCGCTGCGCAGCTCCTTTGAGGCGACCGCATTCAGAGACATGTCCGCCGTAATCCCCGCAAGATAGTTATAGTACCCCTGCGCTGCGATCATCGCGGCATTGTCGCCGCAGAGCGCAACCGGCGGCATGCAGAAGGTGATGCCGTTCTCCGCGCAGGCCGCAGAGAGCGCATTCCGGACGCCGGAATTTGCCGAGACACCGCCCGAAAGCGCGACCGTCCGGTAGCCGAGCTCCTTTGCCGCCGCGATCGTCTTATCGGTGACCGTCCGGGCGATCTCCTGCTGCAAGGCAGCCGCCATATCGTCCGTATTGACCGTTTCGCCGCGCTGCTCTGCATTATGCAGGAAATTGACCACATAGGTCTTTAATCCGGAAAAGCTGAAATCATACGGATTTCCGTCCATTTTCGTTTTCGGCATACGGAATGCCGCAGCATTTCCGCGCTGTGCCGCCTCATCGACATGCACGCCGCCGGGATAGGGAAAGCCCATCGCCCGCGCGCATTTATCAAAGCACTCCCCTGCCGCATCGTCTCTGGTCCTGCCGACGGTGCGGAAGCAGGTGTAATCCTGCACCTCCGCAATGCGGGTATGGCCGCCGCTGACGATGATGCCGAGATAGGGCGGCTTCAGCTCCGGATGCACCAGATAATTCGCCGCAGCGTGCCCCTCTGTGTGATGGACGGGAATCAGCGGCTTGCCGGTCATCATCGCAAGCCCCTTCGCAAAGCTCACGCCGACCAGCAGCGCACCGATCAGCCCCGGCGCATAGGTCACGGCGATCGCATCGACCTCTTGGAGCGTCATATTCGCGTCAGAGAGCGCCTTCTGCACGACCCAGAGGATATTTTCACAGTGCCGGCGGGAGGCCAGCTCCGGCACCACACCGCCGTACTGCTTGTGCTCCTCTGCCTGCGAGGCGATGACATTTGAGAGGATCACGCGCCCGTTTTCAACAACAGACGCCGCGGTTTCGTCGCAAGAGCTCTCAATCCCCAAGATCCGCATACTGTCCCTCCTTGATTCTCCGCGCGATCTCGCGCTCCAGCATATGAAACCGCTCGGGCTTGCCGTTGGTCTCCGGATTGTCCATCGAGAGATTGCGGTAATAGGTCTTTCCGCCCCAGCCGTCCACGTTTCCGCGCCGCATCGCGCCGAATACGCGCGCCTTGAAGCCGCTGCTCGCCTTCTCCTGCTCACGGATAAACTGCTTCATGCTCTCCCTGCTTGTATGCCCGTCTACCGGGCATTTTGACTTGACCACCTGAAACTCACACTGCTTAGCGGCGTGAATGATCTCACGCTCCGGCGCAAAGCTCAAAGGCCGGATCAGGGTCAGGTCCTTGCGGGAAAGATAGGATTTCGGCGCATAGCAGCCGATTCTGCCCTCAATAAACAGATTCATCAGAAATGTCTCAATCGCGTCGTCGTTGTGATGCCCCAGCGCGAGCTTATTGCACCCGAATTCCTTTGAGTAGTCATGCAGCGCGCCCCGCCGCATCTTTGCACACAGGCTGCACGGATGCTTCTCCCCGCGATGATCGAACACGATCTCGCCGATGTGGGTCGGAATCATATGATACTCCACGCCGATTTTTTCGCAGTATGCCGCAACCGGCGCATAATCGGTCGGCTCGCCGCCGAACTGCGGATCGAGCGTGATTCCGACCAGAGAATAATTCACAAGCTGAAACCGCTGAAACTCGCGCAGCGCCGTCAGCAGAACGAGGCTGTCCTTGCCGCCGGAAATGCCGACGGCGATCCGGTCGCCGTCCTGAATCAGGTCAAATTCCTGCACTGCGCGCCTGAGATATCCCAAAATCCTTTGCATATTACGCCTCTCCAAGCAACATGAAAAACGGGATGACAGATGCCCGCCATCCCGTTTCCGAAATCAAATGAACCGATTACTCGTCGTCCTCGACAGCATCCTTCACTGCGTCAGCGAAATCCTCAGCAGCATCCTCGGCTGCATCTGCGATATCCTCAGCAGCGTCCGCAACCTTCTCAGCGGCATCCTCGGCAGCTTCCTCAACAGCCTCGGCTGCCTTCTCAGCGCCTTCCTCAGCCTCGTCACTGCAAACACCGCAGTCCTCGCAGAAGCAGTCGTCATCATCGAACTCATCTGCGTCATAGCGGCAAGCCTCATCCTGACGCTTTTTCGCCAGAACATAAGCAGCAGCGCCGGCAGCAGCGGCAGCCATCAGTGCAAATACGGTTAATTTCTTCATAGTATTCCTCTTTCTCCGCAAGGCGCTTCATCAGAACCGACTTGTGCCGGTGACCGCTGCCCATGCGGCTGCAGCGATCTTCATAATTGTATTATACCACAGTTTCAAAAAGATTTCAAGCTATTTTTTGAAATTTTCAGAAAATATGTCCAGATTCAGCGAATTTTGATACAATGGCTGTGCCGGGCATGGTGTTCGCAGTCCAGACGGTAGGTGCCGTCGCCGGTCGGCTGCATGCCGATCTCGTCGTAAAAATGGGCTACCATCTTGTTTTTCGCGGTCGGGAGGTACTCCGCGGTCAGATAGCGGAAGCCGCTGTCCAGTGTCATCTGCACGATCGCATCGAACAGGCAGCCCTCGACGCCCCGCCGCAGAACCCGGCAGCTCATCAGCCATGTGTCGATGAACAGCGTGTCTTCGCTCTGCTTTTTGCAGATGACCACGCTGATGAGCCCGTGCTCGCCGAATTTATCGGAAAGCGTCATATAGCGCGTAAAATACTCCGGGTCATTCGCGATCGCCGCGATATCCGCCTCGGAATACCGGACGGTGCGCAGATTGAACTGGTTGGAGCGCTGCGTGAGCTGCGCAATCCGCGGATAATGGAAGCTGTCAAAGGGCAGAATCTCGCCCTGCATGTCCAGCGAAACAAGGTAATCCTCGTAGCTTGTGAAGCTCGCCTGTGCCGCTGCACGGCTTGCCTCCGCCTGATACTGTGCGGTGCGGGCGGCGTCCTCCTCGGAATAGCTGACCGCCTCAAAGAGATGCAGCCCCTCAAGATAAGCCGGCACGAGCGCCGGGTCCTCCGGCAGCTCCGGAACCGTGACCTCCGGCAGCATCTCCCGCACGAGATTCCGCTCGAACGGGTTGTCGTCGAGGAACACAAAGCTGTCCATGCCGATATTCAGCGTTTGCTGAATTTTGCGGATGTTGTCCGCTTTATTCTCCCAGTTTGCGACAAATGCGGCGAAATCCTCCAGCCGCAGAACCGTCTCCGGGTGCTTTTCAAAGGGCTCTCTTGCGGTATCGTCATTGTTCTTGCTGCATACTGCAAGCAGAATGCCGCGCCGTTTCAGCTCCAGCAGCCATTTTTGCAGCGCGATGAACGCAGGGCCGTCTCCGAGCTCGCCGAGCTGGATTCCGTCAATGCCGTCATCGCCGATCACACCGCCCCAGAGGGTGTTGTCCAGATCGGCCACAACACATTTTTTCACCCTGCCCGCGAGCGCCAGAACCGTATCCAGAACGCGCCCCGCTACGTCCGGCAGGGCATCCGGAATCACCGCGAGCTTTGCAAGATACCATGTGCGGTCCTCAAAAAACTGCGCCCGCCCGCGCTCTGCCTGAATCGCACTGAGCGCGATCGGGTAGACCTGCGGGAAGGAATCGGCAATGCACTCCCCCAGCAGCAGATTCAGCTTCCGGAGCTGATAGCCGAAGGAGGCGGGCGTCCGCAGCGCGAAGCTGCCGAATACCGCATCGGATTTCTCCGGGAAATCAAACATCAGAATCTTTGCGCGGCAGTTCGCTGCCGCTGCCTGCCAGAGCCCGCAGAACCGCTGCATTTCCTTCTCGGCAAAGGAAGCGCGCTCCGCCGGAACCGTATCCTGAAAGCGCTGCCTGACCTTTTCGGCCGATGCGAACATCAGAATAAAGTCCGGTGCAAAGGCATACAGCTCCGAATTCGGATCGAGAAGATGCGCCTCCATCTGGTCATAGTCCGTATCGAGCACGGCAAGCTGATAATCCCGCCGGACCGACTCGCCCGCGATCGCAGCGGCGAGCTGCTGTGTGGCGCAGTCCCCAACGATTGCCAGCCGCTTCACCGGCTGATTACACTGCTTTGCCAGCTTTCTCAGCGCAGTATAGCTGATTTGTTCCATCAAACTGTCTCCTTTCTTCTCTGTCTGCATCAGGGCTGAATATCGGTCGAGAGCAGTCTTCTGTCTGTCACCAGCTCATTTACCGCCGCGGCAATGGCATCCGCATACTCCTGAAGATGTGCGTCGAAATTCTGATTGTCCACATCGGAGGTCATAAAGCCCATCTCGATCAGGCAGCTCGGCATCTGCGTATACCGGTTTACATAGTAATTATTGCTTTCGCGGTTCGCATCGGAATTCCGGAAGCCGGATTTGATACCGCGGTTGTTGGAGACTCCGACCTCGTCCAGCAGCTCCATGATGTACTGTGCCAGCATCTTGTCCATTGTATTGTCGCCGCCGGAATCGTTGTTGATCCAGATTTCCACGCCGTCTCCCGAGACCGCAGAATTCCGGTGCAGCGAGATGAAGAAATCAGCGTTTGCTTCATTTGCGATCCGGCACCGCTCGTTGAGCTCTACGAAGGAATCGTCCGTTCTGGTCATGATCGTACGGATATACGGGTATTTCTTGAATGCCTGCTCGACCGCAAGCGCCAGATTCAGATTGTCGTCCTTCTCAAACCGCGTCGGGTTATTCGCGTCATTCAGTGCGCCGCCGTCATTTCCGCCGTGTCCGGGGTCGATCACGACCACAAGCTCCTGCGTCTGCACATCGACAGGCATTGCCGGCTCGGTCTGATCCGGTACGGGCACTGTCACATCCGGCACCGCGCCGGATTCCTCGGCGATGGTGCTGCTCTGCTCTGCCTTCGGCTCCTTCGCGGGCTTCTTCCTGTCATCTGAGCTGCCGCATCTGGAAAAGAGCAGAATCAGGATCAGAAGCAGGGGGCCGAACACCATCAGAATGCGGTCCCAGCGTATTCTTCTTCGTTTTGCCATTTTTGTCTCTCCTGTATGATTCCTGTGATTTTCGGTTCGTTTTTTACGCAAGCCCGAACTCTTCCGTATACATTATAACACATAATCGCGAAAAACGCAATGGGCGAAGGCGAAAAAATCAGTGTCATGCCAGATAAGATGCAGGATTGGGAAGATTTCACCCATCCGCAACAAAATTTTCCGCTCCCATTGCGTTTTTCGGCATAATATGCTATACTTATTTTATCAGCACATCTTGCAGGAAGGGAGTGTCATCATGCAGGAATCCGCCCTGCCCAGCCCGTGTTACCTGATGGATCAGGCAAAGCTGAAGGCAAATCTCACCATACTCGAAGCAATACGCAAAAAAACAGGCTGCAAAATCCTCTTTGCACAAAAAGCATTCTCATCCTTCCCGTTCTATACGGTCATTTCCCGCTATCTTGACGGCGCAGCCTCCTGCTCGGCGTATGAGGCGGAGCTGGCGCACCTCTACTTCCACGGCGAAAACCATGTCTGCCAGACCGCGTATCTGCCGGAGGAGATCGACACGCTGCTGCCGATCTGTGACCATATCACGTTCAATTCCCCGCAGCAGTTCCGGCAATACAGCGCAAAGGCCGCGGCACACGGCTGCTCAGTCGGGCTGCGCATCAATCCGGAATATCTCTCTCAGCAGCTCGATGAATTTGACCCCTGTGCGCCGTTTTCCCGCCTCGGGACGACCGCCGCGAATTTCCCGGAGGACTGCCTTCCGCTGATCCGCGGGCTGCATGTACACGCGCTCTATGAGCAGAATTCCGATGCGCTCGAACGGCTGGTGCATGAGGTCGTCGAAAAATTCGGGAAATGGCTGCCGAATATGCGCTGGCTCAATCTCGGCGGCGGACATCACATCACGCGAGAGGGCTATCAGATTGATAAGCTCGAAGCCATCACGGAGCAATTGCAGCAGGAATACAACCTGACCGTTTACTATGAGCCGGGCGAGGCGATTGTCTGGGAGGCGGGCTATTTCATCACCACGGTCGTCGATCTGATCGACAACGGCATGCCGATCGCGATTCTCGATGCCTCGGCAGTCTGCCATGCGCCCGATATCACAGAGCTGCGCTACCGCCCGCCGCTGATCGGCGCCGACAAGCCGAATGTCCTGCCCTACCGCTACCGGCTCGGCGGCAGAAGCTGTCTGCCGGAGGATATTTTCGGGGATTATTCCTTCGACCATCCGCTGCAAATCGGCGAGCGGCTGGTGTTCCGCGATATGGCGATCAATACGCTGACAAAGGCAAAAATGTATACCGGCGTGCCGATGCCGGCAGTGGCTGTGCGCGAGGCCGACGGAAACTGCAAGATCCTGCGCAGCTTCACCTTCTCCGACTATAAAAATCATTTTTAACCAGCAAATCAGCCCGGGAGCGGCAAAAACCTGCCGCCTCCGGGCTGTACTATTTTAGATTACATTTTTAGATCACAGGTATTGCAGCAGTTCCTCGCGGACTGCATCGAAATGCGGGTCGGCGATTCCGAAGTTCATCTCCTTATAGCTCCAGACGCAGCGCGGGATGCGGTGCCGCTCCAGAACCGCATGAATTGTGCGGAACCACTTGAGCGCATCCTCTGCGGGGACAATGTCGATCACGCCGTATTCGCCGCAGTAGAGCGAGGTATGCTCCCGCTCCGCCTTTTCGATCGCCGCGGCGAACAATGCCTCAAAATACGCCTCATCCGTGCCGCTCTCCTCAAAGGGAATCCGCTCGTCATCGGGATAAATCGGAACCCAGTGCGCGCCCTGATGGGTAAAGCGCAGCGGCTCATAGCAGTGAAAATTGTAGATGACCTTCCTGTCATAGGGCGCATCCAGCTCCGGCACGGCTTCTGCACTGTTATTGTGATAGCTGCCGACCAGTATCAGCGTTTCGGGCGCAAGTACGCGGATTCTGCGGATACATTCACGGGCAATCCGGTTCCATGCATCAAGATAGGATGGATCCGTGACCTCATTCAGCAGCTCAAAGGCGATCTGCTGCGGGCGGTTTCCGTAACGGGCGGCAAACGCCTCCCAGAGCTGATAAAACAGCTCCTGATACGCAGCATTCCCGAAAAAGCCGTTCTCCTGCTCACCGTCATCGAACGAAAACCCGACGGTCTTGTGCAGATCGAGCACGAGCTTCAGATGATACTGCTCGGCCAGCGCTGCGGCGCGGTCCAGCCGCGCAAAGCCGGACTCAATCAGCGTGCCGTCCGTTTTCTGGAAGATGTTGAAATCCACCGGCAGGCGCACATGGTCAAAGCCCCATGCGGCGATCTGAGCAAAATCCGGCTCGGTGATAAAGGTATTGAGCCGCTCCTCAGAATAATCGCACTGCGACATCCAGCCGCCGAGATTCACGCCCCTGCGGAACCCGAAATCATACAAATTCATACCTGATCTCCTGTTGTATTTTCTGTATCGTGTTCAGTCCGGTGCATTCGGATTGCCGGTCAGCTCGGACCATTTCACTGTCTTTTGCGAGAGATTGATGGTGAAATACTGCAAAATGCACTGTGCATCCGCGACATCGGCCTCACCGTCTCCGGTCACATCGACGGCATTGAACTCCTCGTATGTCAGGAAATCGGCTGCCGATGACAGACTTGCAAGCCCCTTTGTATAGCGCTGAAGGACGATCTGCGCATCCTCAGCCGCGATTTTTCCGTCGTCGTCCGCGTCGCCGAACAGCCGTCCGCCCGGATTTGCATACCGGTGCAGCAGTTTTCTGCTGTTCTCGGAAACACGCCGGTAATCACCCATGATCATGTTTTCGATCGACCGCGTGAACACATCGGAGGTCTTACCGGTGATGCCGAGCAGATCCATGATGACCGCTGCGATCATCGCATGACCGGTCTCGGTCGGGTGAACATCGTTTCTTCCTGAGCCGACAAACGCCCAGCCGGCATTCGCATAGGCATTGCCGACCTCCGCGACCTTGACGGTCTCCAGATTCCGCATCGCCTTGCTGAGCTGATTTTCCATATTCGAGATATACCGCATCAGCTCCTCGTAGTTGCTCATGTCCTCGTTATCCTCGGAATAGCTCGCGGCGACCTGCTGCCGCACCTCAAAGGGATTATACAGGCTCTCCATGACAATTTCCGCATCCGGGTTCAGATCGCGCAGCGCTGTCTCGATCAGCGGGTAATTCTCGATCGCCTGTGCGCGCGCATCGCGTGTCGCTGCGGTGAGCTGTCCGATGTAATATTTCGGGTCGCCGTCCTTTGCAAGCCGCTTGATGATATCCATAAACAGCTCGCCCTCCTGCCGGTAGGCGTCGAAATAGTCATGGGCGGGCTTCAGAATATCGTTCGAGCCGATGCTGATGCAGATGAGGTCTGCCTCCTTGATTGCAGCCTGCTTGGATTCATCCTCCAGCAGCGTGAGCAGATCGGAGGTGGTATAGCCGGAAACCGCGTAGTTTGTCACGCCTGCGCCGGTGAAATCCGAGAGGATCTCATAATATGAGCTCTCGCCCGATGCCAGCGCATAGCGGGTGGAAATGCTGTCGCCGAGGATCACGATTTTGTCATACTGCGGCGCAGAGCCTGCTGCCTGAACCGGCATTGCGGGCAGAGCCGCGGCAGCCATGACCGAGGCAGTCAGCAGCGCAAAAATCCGCTTCCGTGTTTTGAATCGCATTGAACATTCTCCTTTTTTATTACACAATAGGCATCATAAAAACAGCATGGGGCCCTCTGTTCAAGAGGTGCCCCATGTTTTCGTTACAGCCACGCTCTGTACGATTACAGTTTAACAGATTTGCAGGAAAATGTCAATGCCTTCGCGTGATTTTTTCGATGGAAGCCGCTTTTCCGGATTCTGTCAGTCGATCACCGCGATGCCGTACAGCACGAATGTGCCGGAATCCGCACTGGAAATCGAAATATTCAGCGTATCGGAATTCGGCTGATAGTAGCCGAGATCGCCGTCCATGCCGCCCCATGTCCATTGCAGATTCGAGGTCACCTTATTGGTCTTGCCGTTCACCGTGACATTGACAGCACCCATATTGCTGGAATTCGACTGGAACAGCAGCAGAATGCCCTTGCCCTGAACCGTGAAGCTCAGCGGCGTGTTGCCGTTCTTGCTGTATGTATAGCCGACGCCGTAGGTACTGCTGTTGGTGCCTCTTGTCCAGGAACCGGCGGAGAAATTCGTCTGCGCGCTGATATCGACCAGATGTGCCGTCGCATACTCGTCACCGTACACGGTTTTGCCCGGAATCTCATAGGAATCCGACGCATTCTCCGAGCGGAGCGCCTGACGGTAGTAATACGCGATGCAGTCCGCGATCAGCTGATGACCGCCGTCGCCGGGGTGAATCGTATCGCCGCTGCCGTAGTTGGCATCCCAGCTCAGGGTTCCTGCATTGATCGCGTTCATGATCGCATTCTTGCCGCTGATGACCGGAAGATCATAATTCTCGCCGACCTTGACCATCCAGTCCTGGCAGCTGCTGCCGGATTTCTGGCAGAGCGTAATCAGCACGACTGCCGGTGCATTTTCCTGCATCAGGCACTTTTTCACCAGCGCCTCATAGGATTTCTTGAAACGGTCGCCGTCCTGATCGTTGACCGCGAATTCGATGAAGATGATATCGCAGTTCTTCGAGAAAATATCCTGATCCACACGCATATTGCCGACCACGGAGGATGTGCCCGCAGCGCCGGCATTGACCATGCTCACATTGTTGCCCTGACCGAAGGTCTCCTTGAAATAGTCGTAGGACAGGTTGACAAAGCGCTTGGGCTCGGAGGTTGCGGAGCCGCCGCCGGTGATCGAGCCGCCGATATAGCCGATCGTGACCTTCTCGCCCGCCTGTGCCTTCGCGATCTTCTCGCGGATTCTCGCGGTATTGCCGACGCGGTACACGCCGTCCTGATAGACCTTGAGCATCGCAGGCGATGCGGTTTCCTGATAGTTGTCCCAGTCACCGATCACCGGAGAGACCGTCGGGTAGAGCAGCGCATGCTTCAGCATGCTCAGATCGACTGCATTGATCACGCCGTTGCCGTCGTAATCCGCGCCCGGCTCGATCTCATCGGATTCAACGCGCAAAAACCGCGAAAGGGAAACGGCATCGGCTACATCGACCTTCAGGTCGCCGTTTGCGTCGCCCTTCTTGATGACGGCGGGTGCGCCGCTGACCGACACGGTATCGAGATAGAAGTCCGTCTGAGACTCGGTTGTTTCCACATAAATCGCAAGATTGGTAGCGCCCTCCGGCACCTGATAAGCGGGATTCGAGAGCACCAGCCATTCGCCGTCCTGCGCGGTATCGAGCGCGATCTGCGAATAGGCCGCCGTACCGCCCGCATCGGAGTATTGCAGCGAAAACTTCATTTCGACGGGCTCGCCGCTCTTCTGGAGCACCGCTGCCGAAAGCGAGTAGGTCTCGCCTGCGCGCATCAGCGAGGATGCATCGCGCATTGCACCGTGCCATGTCGCCCCGCGCTCCGAGACGAACAGGCTGCATTCGCCGGTGTACGACTGATCGGATGTCCACTGTACCGAGGCGCCGCCTCTGCCGGTGAAGCTGTCGTTTGTGGTCTCAAACTCAGCCAGCAGCAGCTTTGCCGCCGATGCAGGAGCAGCGGGTATTCCCGAAAACGCCGCAGCCGCCGTCATCAGCCCCAGTGAAAAGGACATCACTTTTTTCCATGCCAGTTTCATAATAATCCTCCCAAAATAAGTCTCTCTCTTTCTGTTTTATAATTCCCCCTATCGTATATTATAGCAGAATCCGGCCTGCCGGGTCAATAAAAAAATTGCATATTTACAGCAATTTTTTCATATATCCTCACAGAATCCGCAGATGAGAGAGAAAAATCCGGACGCCGATTGCGATCAGCAGCAGCCCGCCGGCGAGCTGTGCGCGCCCTGCCAGCCATGCCCCGAAGCGCCTGCCGATCAGGACGCCGGAGAAGCTCATCACCGCCGTGACTGCTGCAATCAGCGAGATTGCCGGAAGAATCCGGAAGCCGGAAAATGCCGAAAAGCTGACCCCGACCGCCAGTGCGTCGATGCTGGTCGCGATGCCCTGAAGCAGCAGGAGCGGAACTGTCAGGCGCTCGTTCTGCGCATCGGCATCGGGATGCAGCGCTTCAAAGACCTGCTTTCCGCCGATCACGCAGAGCAGAACCAGCGCGATAAAATGGTCAAATGCGCAGATAACGCCTGAGAACATGCTGCCGAGCAGATACCCAAGCAGCGGCATCGCACCCTGCATCAGCCCGAACACCAGCCCGTCCGCAAGAATCCAGCCCCCCCGCAGCCTGCGCCCGCACATGCCGTTTGTCATGGATACCGCACAGGCATCTGTTCCGAGCCCGACCGAAAGCAGCAGGAGCTCTGTGAAATGCATCCGATGATCCCTCCCGATTCTCCTTGATGGCTCTATTGTATCACAGGCTGTCTGCGGAAAATGTCGGAGCAGGCAGGGAATGCCGGGGCATTTTCTTCGCCTTGACAAATCCGCCGTTTTCTGGTATCATATAGAAAGCAGAGCCGGTGCAGTCCGGCGCGCAATGATTGAGAGAAAAGAGGAATCAATATGGCATATCAGCCCTATCAGGCGTCGATGCTCGCACTCGGACAGGCGCCTTCGATTATCCGCGAGACCTTTGAATACGGCAACCGCCGCGCAAAGGAGATCGGCAGAGAAAATGTATTCGATTTCAGCCTCGGCAACCCCAGCGTTCCCGCGCCGGAATCCGTGCATGACACTATGCGCAGACTGATGGACGAGACCGATTCGGTGCTGCTGCACGGCTATACCTCCGCTGTCGGCGCTGAGCCGACCCGCGCTGCGATCGCGGACGATATCAACAAGCGCTTCGGCGCGGGCATTTCCGCCGGCGACATCTACATGACCTGCGGCGCTGCGGCATCGCTGACCGTCACGCTGCACGCGATCCTCTGCCCCGGCGATACCTGCATGACCTTTGCGTCGTTTTTCCCGGAATACCGTGTATTTGTTGAGGCAGCGAATGCAAAGCTGACCGTCGTTCCCGCCGATCTCGATACATTCCAGATGAATCTCAAGGCATTTTCCGAGCTGATTACACCGGAAACAAAGGCGATCATCGTCAACACCCCGAACAACCCGACCGGCGTGGTCTTTACCGAGGAAAATCTCAGAAAATTCTGCGAAATCCTGCGGGAGAAGGAAGCGGAATACGGGCATCCGATCTACCTGATCGCGGACGAGCCCTACCGCGAGCTGGTCTATGATGACACGACCGTCGTGCCGTATCTGACCAATCTCTACGATGACACCTTCGTGTGCTATTCGTACAGCAAATCGCTGTCACTGCCGGGCGAGCGTATCGGCTATATCGTGGTATCGCCGAAAATGGCGCAGAACCGCGAGGTCTATGCGGCTGTCTGCGGCGCAGGACGGGCACTTGGCTTTGTCTGCGCACCGAGCATGGCACAGCGCGTCGTCGCGGAAAATGTCGGCAAGACCTCCGATCTTTCGATCTACCGCAAAAACCGCGATCTGCTCTACAATGCCCTGACCGAGTACGGCTACCGCTGCATTTATCCGGACGGCGCCTTCTATCTCTGGGTTCAGGCACTGGAGCCGGATGCAAATGCATTCTGCCAGAAGGCGCGGGATTACGAGCTGCTGCTTGTCCCGTCGGATTCCTTCGGCTGCGAGGGATTTATCCGCATCGCATACTGTGTCACGACCGAGATGATCGAGCGCAGCCTGCCTGCATTCAAAAAGCTCGCGGAATCCTACCGGTAACAGACCCGGAACCGCCTGCCTCAGCAGTTTTTCCGTCTGATTATGTAAAAATGCCCTGCCGCACGGAGCCATCCGGTGCAGCAGGGCATGTGCATTATATGGGGATTTTCCGGCATCAAATACCGTATCCGGCGGGCATCCATACGGATTCCGGCACGCAAAGGCTTCACAGCTTTCCTCCCGGCTGCATATAGTAGGGTAACAGTTCAGCAATCGGAGGTCAGAATGGAGATACAGTCTTTTCCGAATACACAGGAGCCGCCCTGCTGTGATGGATGTCCGCAGAAGGACTGCTGCCCGGTATGGTGCGTCCCGCCCGTCTGTGCGGTCTGCTATGAGGGAAAACCGGGGCCGTGCGGGCCGCGGGGGCCGCGCGGCTTTCCGGGACCCAGAGGAGAGCCCGGCCTGACGGGACTGCGCGGAGAACGCGGATTCCCCGGGCCGGCAGGTCCGCCCGGATTACAGGGCATACCGGGGCCGCAGGGAATACCGGGTCTGCCGGGCGCGCAGGGTTTACCGGGACCCGCGGGGCCGCAGGGAGCGCAGGGTTTACCGGGTCCCGCAGGGCCGCAGGGCGAACAGGGAATTCCGGGGCCTGCGGGCGGAATCCTCAGCTATGCAGATTTTTATGCACTGATGCCGCCGGATAATGCCGCAACGGTTGCGCCGGCTGCCGACGTCAGCTTCCCGCAGGATGGCCCGAACAGCGACTCCGGCATCTCCCGCATCTCGGCCGGTTCCTTCCGTCTCGGCGCAATCGGCACCTATCAGATTCAGTTTCAGGTCAGCGTAACTGAGGCAGGGCAGCTTGTCCTGACGCTGAACGGCTCTGAGCTCGCCTATACCGTTGCCGGGCGGGCAACCGGAACCTCGCAGATCGTCGGAACAGCCCTGGTCACGACAACCTCTGCCGATTCTGTCCTGACGGTTCGCAATCCGGCGGGCAATGCCGCTGCCCTCACGGTGACGCCCGTCGGCGGCGGAACCAGTCCGGTCTCTGCACATCTGGTCATTGTGCAGCTTCAATGAAAGGGAGAAAATGGCAAAACAGGCCGGGAACATGAACCGGCAGAAGGCATTTGAACAGTATCAAAAGAGCGATCGGTGAAAGCCGGTCGCGCTTTTTCTGTGTTTCCGCAGGCGCAATGCAGATTCTGTTCTGAAAAATATGTGCATAAAACTGCACATGCCTGGAAAACGGGTTAAATTCGGAATCGTCTTTCAATATAATGAAAATGATCCGCCATATCCTACCGCATAGAGCAGATGCCGGCATCAGAATTCTGAACACCCGTATGCAAGGATTATAACGGAAGGGAGTGACAGTATGCTGGATCAGCTTGGAATATTCCGGCGTTTTATTAAAAAGAAGCTCGGGATCGGCAGCAATTCTTCCTCCCGATGAGATCAGGCAGGCGATCGA
This sequence comes from Oscillospiraceae bacterium, assembly GCA_017460835.1. GTDB lineage: Bacteria > Bacillota > Clostridia > Oscillospirales > Ruminococcaceae > Firm-04. Next base: position 514 of record JAFUAD010000082.1, on the reverse strand, counting down.
AGAGCTTTATAGCTGGGATCTGATCTATCCGCGCGAGATTATCGTGGAGATCGCAAAGGATTTTCAGGCCTTGTATCAGGATGCCCTCAAACGCGAAAATGCAGCGCAGGAACAGCAGGAGCAGCAGGAAGCGCATATTGCTGAGGTCACGGCAATGGAGCTGCCGATGAACTGGGAAAATGTATTCAGCTCCGATGACCGCACAGAATTACTTCTCTTGAACAGCTTGAAAGTATCAGAATGTCCGCAATGAGATTATTCTTGGATGACTATATGCAGGGTAAGAAAGATCAGCGCTATATTTATCATGAATTACCTGACAAATTGCCGTATCCGGACAACTGCTTTGATATTGGTTTAAGTTCACACTTTCTTTTAGGCAACACCGCACAGAGCTGGTGGTGCAGATGCGCAGTCAGATCTTTCGTCAGATTGTATGAAAACGACGCCGCTGGGCTGTCGCCCAGCAAGGAGTTTTCGTGCAAGATGACGAAAAAGCTGCAAGCAGATGTGC
>JAFUAD010000011.1 GCA_017460835.1 Oscillospiraceae bacterium | reverse complement strand
GGATGTACAGAAGTTGCTGAAGCTCGATCCGTCCAACACGGAATTGCTCTCGCAGAAGCACAAGCTCCTCGCCGATGCGGTGAAGGCTACCAAAGAAAAGCTGGAAACACTGAAAACGGCGGCAGAGCAGGCAAATCAGGCTCTCGCCGACGGCGACATCTCGCAAGAGCAGTACGATGCCCTGCAACGTGAGATCATCGAAACAGAACAGGAGCTGCAGAACCTCCAGCGTGAGGCGGAGGCATCGCACACAGCACTCGTCAAGCTCGGCGAGGCAGGTGAAATGCTCGAAAAGGCTGGTGACAAGGTCGCTGATGTCGGTAAAACGCTGACCACCCATGTGACCGTTCCCATTGCCGCAGCAGGTACAGCCGCCGTCAAGACCGCAGCCGACTTCGACTCCGCTATGAGCAAGGTGGCTGCTGTATCCGGTGCGACCGGTGACGATCTGGACGCTCTCCGTGACAAGGCTCGTGAAATGGGCGCAAAGACCAAGTTCTCCGCTTCCGAGGCTACCGATGCCATGAATTACATGGCGATGGCGGGCTGGAAAACGCAGGACATGATCTCCGGTATCGACGGCATCATGAATCTTGCTGCCGCTTCCGGTGAGGACTTGGCGACTACCTCGGATATTGTAACGGACGCTCTGACCGCTTTCGGCTTAACGGCTGCCGACAGCGGTCATTTTGCTGATGTGCTGGCGGCGGCATCGTCGAACGCCAATACGAACGTGTCGATGATGGGTGAAACTTTCAAGTATTGTGCGCCTGTTGCGGGTGCGCTCGGTTTCTCCTGCGAGGACACGGCGCAGGCAATCGGTTTGATGGCGAACAGCGGTATCAAGTCCACGCAGGCAGGTACGGCGCTTCGCACCATCATGAATACACTCGCTGGCGATGTGAAGATCTGCGGGGAATCCATCGGCGAGGTCGAGATCGCAACGACCAATGCCGACGGCTCTATGCGTGAGCTGAATGACATTCTGGCGGACTGCCGGTCTGCCTTCTCGCAGCTCTCCGAATCGGAACAGGCGAACGCTGCGAAGGCGCTGGTCGGCAAGAACGCCATACCTGACAAAGAACCGCTTCTACGGCAAATTCTCCGCCGCGATAATTCCGCTTGACCACAAGGTTTACCGTGAATACTTCAGTATTTCGCAGGAAAAGAAAAACAGTTATCTGTAACACAGAGAGAAGCCGGCATCCGAAGTGCCGGCTTTCTTATCCATATCCAATTTGAGGATTTCATTTATGCGGGCAAGTAATTCTTCCATGTTTTTTACCACTTCACCAAGTCAAAAGCGGCTTTTTTCTGAAACAGCTTGCAATCCGGAGAAAGTTGTGCTATAATGATATATAGTTTGCAGAGGCTAACTCTTTGCAGGACTGACGTGTTTTCACTTTGACGGGACGGAATACATGCATCAAGGCTGCACGGCGCGGCCGGAAAAATAAGGGAGAGTGTACGATTATGGCAAACAAAGTGTCGCTGAAAGGCGTATCCAAAATCTATAAAACCGGCTCTACGGAGTTCAAGGCATTAGACAATGTTGACCTTGATATCGAGGCGGGGAAATTTGTGGTGATTCTGGGGCCTTCCGGTGCCGGAAAATCCACGCTTTTGAATCTGATCGGCGGGATGGATACGCCGACTGCCGGACAGGTCATTGTCAACGGGGAAGACATCACACATTTTTCGGACAATCAGTTGTCGGATTTCCGTGCGAGAAGCATCGGGTTCATTTTTCAGTTCTACAATATTTTGCCGTCCCTGACCGTCCGGGAAAATGTGGAGTTAATCAATGAGATCGTAAAAGACCATCGGGACGCAGCGGAAGCGATCGCCGATGTCGGTCTGGCGGAGCATATGAACAAATTTCCGAACCAGCTCTCCGGCGGTGAACAGCAGCGCGTTTCCATCGCCAGAGCAATTGCGAAAAATCCGGCACTGCTGCTTTGCGATGAACCTACCGGTGCATTGGACTCCACAACCGGCGTTATGATCTTAAAGATCCTGAAAAAGCAGTGTTCCGAGGAGCGGGGCAATAACACAGTCATTGTCGTAACCCACAACGCACTGATCGCTGACATTGCCGATGTTGTGATCCGGGTGAAAAACGGTCGCATTGTTAAGGTGGAGGAAAACACAAAGCCTTTGGATGTGGAAGAGGTGCAGTGGTAATGCTATTCAAGAAAACACTACGGGAAATCAGGGAACACTTCGGTCAGTTTTTCGCCATTTTTGCAATGGTAGCGTTGGCGAGCATGATTTACATGATCGTTACCGCATATTCCGGCGGAATGAAAAACAACTGCGACCAATTCTATAAAGAAAACAATCTTCCCGATCTGTGGGCATACGGCGAGATTGATGCGGAGATTCTGAAAAACATTCAAAATACACCGGGTGTTGCCGGTGCAGAGCGCATCCTCACCGTGAGAGGCTCGACCAAAATTGACGGCGAGGAGGATGAGATTCCCATTGACATTACCTTTACCGACCCGGATGTGGATACACTGACTGTCAATACGTTTCATGTGACAGCCGGCAGTGATTACGATGCCAATGCAGACGGACTGTGGCTGAGCCGGATGTTTGCCGAAAACCACAACATCAAAGTCGGGGACGATTTCACTGTCACATATGAGGGATACGACATCACCAAACCGGTACTGGGGATTATCTCCGTACCGGACAGTGTATATAAAACAGCAGACGAAAACACCATTTTTCAGGATGCGTCCAAATACGGATGGATCTATTTGTCAATGAACAGCTTTCCGGAAGAATACATCTATGACGAAGCGATCAAGACGGATGCGGTGCAGGATTTCCTGGAGGGCGCAGCCGATCTGGAGGATTCCGTTTCCCAATTGACAGAAACGGGTCTGACCGAAGCAGAGGCATGGAAGCAGGTCAAAGCGGCGGCGGAGATCGACGAGAAGACCGACTTGCAAAGGGCGGTGCAGCTGTCCTCAAAAATCATGGATAAAAGTGCGGCGCTGTCCGATAAAGCAGATTTTATCAGAGCGTTTGACAGTGAATTTTCTTTGCAGGATGCTTATGTGTTTTCCACCTGCATCATTGATGTGGACGGATTGGCACCGGGCATTCTGGAAAAGGGTGACAAGGGCTTTTCCGCGAAATTATCTGACACGAAAAAGGCAGTCAGCATAATCGACGGCGTAGATGCCGTAACAGACCGGGAGAGCTGCTACTCCTTTGTTGCCTACAAATCCGAATGCGAGGAAGGCGACACCTACTCTGTCATGTTCACAGGCATTTTTGTGTTCATCGCCATTCTTGCCGTGATCACCACCATGAACCGCTTTGTGAAGCAGCAGCGTATCCAGATCGGTACGCTGAAGGCACTGGGCTTCCGGAAAAAACGTGTCATTCGCCATTATTTGAGCTTTGGATTTTATGTCAGCATCATCGGCGTGATCGTCGGGGATCTGATCGGTTATTTCGTTCTGGCGGATGTCCTGGTGAAAATGGAAGCAGATACCTACGATGTTCCCGGATTGTCAAAATATTTCGATTACACCAACTTTATTGCGGCGGCAGTCATTATCCTGTGCATTGTCATCGTTGCCTATCTCTCCTGCTCGAAGATTCTGAATGAATCCGCCGCACAGACCCTGCGGCTGGAAGTGCCGCGCATTAAAATGAAGAACAGGGACGGCGGCAGCGGCCTGACCTCCAGATTTGGTTTTTCGACGAAATGGAATCTGCGCGATATCAAGCGCAGCAAAGCGAGAACAGCGATGGGTATTGTCGGCATCATGGGCGCAACCTTGATCATTGTCCTCGCATATGGCATGATGGATTCCTTTGACCGCTATATTCAATGGAATTTCGATGACATTCCTCACTATCAATACTCCATGTCCCTGTCCAAAAACATTACGGAAAAGGAACTGGCAGCGCTTTACGATGCATACGGCGATGCGACGACGGAAACAGTCGTAATCACCTACAAAAACGCGAAAGGCGAGCTTGTGGATGCGACGGTTACGGTCAATGATTCGCACGGAATGCTGCGTGTCAGTGACAATAACATTCAGACCCATGATATTGAGGACGGCATTCCGGGATCTACCGTCGGAAATGTGGACGATGACGGCGCGATCATTGTCACAGGGAAGCTGCTGAAAAAGATGGGAATGAAATTGGGCGATACGGTGGAATGGCAGCCGGCCGGCAGTGATGCATGGTACAGCAGCAAAATTGCTGCACAGGGCCGTCACCCGCAAATGCAGCAATTCTCTATGACGCGCAAAGCCTATGAGGGCTTGGGGCTCCGTTATGAGCCGGACACGGTCTTCACCGATGCAGACCTGTCAGATACCTCCGCCGGCGATCTTGACGGCGTGGAATCCATTGCTTCGGTGGAGACCTTGAAAAAGCAGCTACAGGATATGCTGCAAACCTTTAATGTTATGATTTCGATGTTTATTATTCTTGCCGGACTGCTCGGGCTGGTCATTATTTATAACATGGGCATACTTTCCATGAGTGAAAAAACCTATCAGTTTGCCACACTCAAGGTACTGGGGTTCCGTGTCCGCCGAATCCGCAGAATCTATGAGATTCAGAACATCTGGATCGCCGTTGTGGGTATTATCCTCGGCTTGCCGGCAGGATTCTATTTCACCGATTATATTTTCAAGTATTCCATCGGCGACAACTACGACTTCTTCGCGACCGTGGACCTTTCCACATACTTAATCGCCATTGGGTTCATGTTCGGTGTCACACTGCTGACGAACTGGATCCTCGGACGGAAGATCAAGACGATTGATATGGTGACTGCATTGAAGGCGAATGAATAAGGCTGCTCCGGCACGCCAATACAGCGCAATCACAGCATGAAACAGGGACTTCTCTGAGTAACCGTACTTGGAAAAGCCCCTGTTTTTCTTCAACCGGCATGCAAAACAGCTAAAGGCTCTGCATTTCTGCAAAGCCTTTTTTTGTTATTATTGCGGTTCAGAATAATCCGTAAACGTCAGCTCATAGCTGAAATTGATCCCGTCGCTTACTAAATGAATCGAGAACACAAGCTCTTGCTTTGCTTCATCATACGGAACATCAATCTCCCGCAAATTATGCGGGAACCCGCCCATGATCCTCACATACTGATCGTTCACATCCACAATTTTCAGTACCGGTATCTCATCATTGCTCTGGAACAGCAGCGCGTTCTTCATCAGATGGCCGTATTCATCCTCATAGAAGATATCCCCGCTCTGTACCGTGTATGGATTCTCAAAGCTGCCGCTGCCAAGATCATGTCCGTCTACACCGTAACCGCCGTATGTTGTTTTCACGTTCATCGTGCAGGCCGGAAGCTGCTTCCGTGATTCCATGATCTGCCGCTTCATGATTGTGAGATCGGCTGCATTCAGCACGCCGTTTGCGTCAAAATCGGCAGCATTCCAATTTTGCAGTGTAATCCGCTCCTCGCCCCTGAGCCAACGCGACAGCAAATGCGCATCGAGCGGCGTCAGCACATGGTCGTCATTGACATCGCCCTGCACGAGATATTTCAGCGTAAACCGGATTGCCGCCGAACCGTTGTCAAAATGCGTAATCTCAGTCTGATCGTTCAGAACCTGATATGCTTGCGGCGTACTCAGTTCAAAGCTGAATTTGTCTGCGTGAAAGAATGAAGCAAAGCCGAAAAAAATGCACGGGTTATCCGTCAGATTGAAAACAGGGCCGGTATAAATCCAGCCGTCGCCGCCGCTTTCGAGGAATCGCTCATCATAATATCCGACATCCGTTGTAACGCAAAATGCGTATTCCGGATAGGATGCAAGGTTCACACGCTCCCCGGAATCTGCATCAATCAGCTCAATCCATGCGTCCGTCGGGCTCAGAATCTGCTTTGCGCCGTTTACAATCTGAAATGCACCGGAGCATGTTTCAAGCGGCGGCTCTGCGGAATCAAATGCCCGTTTCTCCCATTCAATCTGCACATCACCGTCCTGCACGGCTTCATAGACCGCAACCCTGAACACTGCACCGCCGATGGGCTCCGGAATCTGACGGCGAGCAAATGAACCGGAAAGAACCTTCTGCACATTCTCCTGATTCACATTTTCGCCCGTTCCTTCTTCCCATTGGTAAGCCGTGCCCGCCGTATCGGTCATGCAGAAAACCATATAGTTTTCGTGAACGGATACTGCTCCGTTTTTCTCGATATATGATTCAAATTCGGCAGGAGAATCCGGCACCCATGCATAGAGATCATCCGATGTGATGGAACCGCTGGGGCTCGACCGGAAATGATATGTCTCAACAGTCTGCTCGCCCTCCGGGAGTGAGGTGTCAATCAGCGAAACCGAGGTCCTGCAATTCGGCATATGGTGATAGTATACAACCTCATACTGATAGGGCGAGCCGAACTCAGAATCCTCCGGTGTGCGGTAGATTTCATGGGAAACCTCTTTCAGATCGCCCGCAGGCTGAACCTGAAAGCGCGGTGTGTCGCCGGTATCCAGCGGCTCCTCAAATACCAGCCACACCTTGTAATCAAACGTGTTGATCCGGAACGCACCGTAGGTGTTCCGGAATTCCATTGCGCTTTCAAAATCGGCCGGAGATTTGGCATTGACCGCAGATACACTTCCCGCCGCCTGTGCCGCCCGCGCCGGATTTTCCGCCGCCGGAACTGCGGAAAAAGATAAGATCCCTGCTGCACAGGCCGCAGTAATGCGTTTCGTAAAAGCTCTGATTTTCATTTCACACCTCCGAACTGTCACTTTGGTTCTCCGTCTGATTCGTTTATCTGTTTCGCAGAACAGCTCTGTGAAAATTTATAATTATCCGGATTCAGTATAGCATATTATTTCAAAAATAGCAATAGTTTTTTATCATTTGCCCCGGCTGCACCGGTAAGAGATCGCTGCCGGAATGAAGCAAAGCACTTGCTTTTTCCACAGATTCGTGTTATAATCGTGTTGTGACATAAAGTTCAATGAAAGAAAATCGTCATTGGCAGGAAACAGTTTCTTCTGATCCATACGCAAGGGCTTGTTTCAGAGGACTGACGGACAGATGATTATAACAGAAACCGAAATGAAATGAGATGATACCGTGATAACAGAAAACGGCGAATGGATCATGCAGGGCATGTCGTGGAATGACCCGTACCGCATCCGCACATGGCAGGAGCTTGTGCGCTGGGTCGATGAAATCGGATTTTTGCCGCTGTTTGCGAATGAGATCGCGGGCTTTTCCGCCGAGGAGCATGTCTCCCCGAAATACTGGTGGACGGGCGACCGGACGCAGGACCCGTGGGAATGGCGGGAGATCATCGCGGCAAGCCGGCAGCTTGCATACGGCAAATTCTTCGATAAAAAGGCGGGCTTCATCAGCATGAGCTGGCTGCCCGTCTTTGCAAATGCACGCCGCGACGGATATGACTTCGATTCGGCATGGGAGGACGGCAAGATCACGCAGCGCGAGAAGCGCATTATGGACGAGCTGACTGAAACGGATTCAGACGGCGGGATCATCTGGAAGGATACGCAGATTCTCTCGACAGAGCTCAAAAAGCGTGCGGGATTCGGCAAGGGCGGAGAGAAAAACTACCCCGGCACGACGACCGATCTGATGATGAAGCTGTATCTTGTCACGGCGGATTTTCACCGCCGCCGCAATAAAAAGGGCGAGGAATACGGCATGCCGGTGTCGGTGCTGCTGCCGCCGGAGGCGGTCTGGGGCTACGATGCGGTCACGGCTGCATACTCTGAGGAGCCGGCTGAATCATGGCTCAAAATCAGACAGCAGCTCCAAACGCATTTCCCCGCTGCAAGCGATTCTGCGGTCACAAGGCTGATCGGCAAATGCCCGGCGGAGACATAACAAATCCCCCCCTCATCACCGGTGCAACGCACCTTTGATGAGGGGGTGCTGTTTGCATTATTTCTCAGAGCCTTGCTTCTCCGGTGTCTCCGGCGCCTGAGTGACCGGCTTTGCATTGATCTGCACCGGATAAGGGGACTGCGCCGGCGCGCGGGATGCTTTTTTCTTCCGCTTCATGATCTTCCGGATTATCAGAATCACAATCACCCCGAGCACGATCAGAATGAGATACGGCAGCAGGCTGATGATGCCGAACAGCATTCCTTCAAGGAATTCAAGGAATCCGCTCCATGTCCGGGAAAGCGTATTCTTCAGCCGCTTGCCGAAGGTGTCGGTCTCCTCGATGACCGGCTCCTCGGCGTATTCGCGCACCTCATTGAGCGTGAGATTGATATAGGAATAGGCAACATCGTTTTCGATATTGTTCATGCGGGTCTTGATTCTTGCGATCTCGATCTGAATCTCGGTCAGCTCATTTTCAACCGCGATTGCATCGCTCTCGCTGGTGAGCTCCGACAGAATCTCGATGTAGCGCTTTTCCTTCGCTTCATAGATGCTGAGTGTTGTGTTCAGGTCGGTGTATTCCGCGGTCAGATTCTGAACCGCGGCATTCTTTTTCCGCATATCGCCGATCTGCTCCGCATCCTTGCAGAAATTGTCATAGGACGCGCTCGGAACCCGGATCACGGCATTGAGGGTTTTCCACTTCTGGTCGTCCGTATACCTCCACTGCGTCGTGCTGCCGCCGTCGGAGTAATTCTCATGCTCAATGAAGCCCTGATACTTCCCGATCAGGTCGTGGAGCTTCTCCACCGATGCGTCAAATTCCAGCACATCAATGCTCATGTCGCAGGAATACACCAGCATCTGCGGGTTGATCGTCACCGCATCAGACTGCCCGAACCGCAGGGGCTCTGCCGTAACGGCCTCATCGCTGCGCGGTTCATCCTGTGATTCCTCGTAGCCCGCGTTCGTCTCCGCATAGGATTCGCTGTACTCCTCGTAGGCTCTGTCAGAATCCGCATAGGAATTCTCACTCATGACGGCGCGGTTAGAGCTTTTCCGGTCGCCCGCGCTTTTTTCGCCGCATGAGGTCAGCAGGCATAGTCCTGCCAGCGCAACCGCTGTCAACTGTTTTTTCATATCTGTATCCTCCTTCAAACCGTATGATTCTGTTTTATGTTCACGCAGACAGTGCAGCTTGTTTGTCTGCTTTCATTACTAATACGTTCGTGAAGGAGAGATTCCTTATGAAATTGAAAAAAATTTTTCGCGAATTTGCATCCTGACAAAAAACAGATAAAAAGAAAGCGGCTTTCTCACAGAATCAGAGAAAGCCGTTTGTATTATCAGCCGTTTGCGGCGGCCTCCAGCACCTTCCGCACGCACTGCCGGATCGCATCGGAGCTGTATGTCGCGCCGGACACGCCGTCCACATCGGCGGACTGCGCAGAGAGAATCGCCGGAATCATGCGCTTTTTCGCATCGAGAAAATAACTGTCGTCCTCCTCGTCGGTATACCCGGAAATCTCCGTAATAACGTCATTTTGTATCGTAATGGTCAGGTAAATCATGCCGTCATAGCCCATCGCAGAAACCTGATAGCTGCCGCTCCTGTATTTGTAAACCGGGGCAGGCGTCGTCGTGACGGGCGCGGCGGTTGTCTGCGTCGTCGGCACAGTCTCGGCCGGGGTCACGGCAGGAGCCGCTTCGGTACTGCTCTGTACGTCCTGCGGCAGGGTCTCGTCCGTGCTGATTTCTGCGGTGGTTTCGGTGCCGGTCGTCGTGGTATCGGAATCCGTCCCGTCGGTCTCCGAAGTCACGGTCGTTTCCGTGGCTTCGGAAACGGTCGTTTCCGTCACAGAGGTGGTTGCGGCTGCTTCCGTTTCGGGCGGCGCGATGACCTCCACAATCACATCCTGCACACCGGGATTCCGCTGCGTCCCCTTTTCAGAATGCGCAGCAGCGGCGGTTCCGGCGATCATCCCGGAAAACAGGAGTGCCGCCGCCGTATTCGGAAGAAGCCGGTGCGCAGGCTTTTTCGCAGTGTGATACCACTTCAGCAGGCGGCAGACTGCCCAGCCGCCGAATACTGCCGCATAGACCATCAGGCTGAAAAACGCGCCGTCTCTGCCGCGTTTTGCGCGGGAGTAATTCAGCAAAAACACATGCACCGGAATGAAAACATAAAACAGATACGCAAGCCGCTGAATCTGCTTCCAGCGCTTTCCTTTGATCTTCGAGCGGATTTTTTTCACCGAGAGCACCGTCAGCGGGAGCATGACAGCCGCCAGCACGATACAGACCGTGAAATTCAGCCACTCTCCCCGCTTTGCCCAGCGCGGCAGATAGCTGATCCCGAAGCCGACCATATGCCCGAGCGTCAGGATCGCGGCGAAGATCGAGAGCTGACCGCGCACCGGCATCAGCCGCTTCCGCGCCGCCTTCCATGCATCCGGAATCGCACCGAGCCACATCACGACCGCCCAGAATGCGGTCGCAAGGATGCCCTTTGTGAGCGGGTGCAGCAGATATTCCGTCACCCATGCCGGGACATCGGGGCGGTTCTGCGCTGCATAGACTGCGCCGGCACTGAGCACGGCTGCCGCCAGATAAAACGGTGCGGGATGCTTTTTCAGGATGCCCGCAGTCAGACATGAAAAGCAGACTGCGAATAAAAGTGAAATCAAAAAAATCATAATTATCTCCGGAAAACCGCATCATATGCGGTGAAATACGGCAGATGCCGCGCAGAAAAGCCTCTGTGCGGCATCTGTTGCAACAATGAAAGGGAATCAGTGCTTTTTCCGCAGCGTGAATGCTGCTGCGCCGGCAAGCAGGAGAGCGGCAGCGACGGCGCCGAGCCCTGCATCTCCGGTCTTCGGGGCGGTAACCGTACCGGCATTGGCCGTGCCGTTGTTATTCGCGGCAGCGGTAGTTGCAGTGGTCTCCGTGGTGCCGGTTTCATCGGCAGGAGCGGTCGTACCGGGCTCCTCTGCAACAGGCAGCTCGAACACCAGCGGATTGCGGTAGCCGGTCGCCGTGACCGTGATCGTGTAGGTTCCGTCTGCGCCGTCCGCAAAAACCTTGCCGGTTCTCGCTTCCACATCAAAGTCGATGACGCCGAACTGATCGTCTGCGGTCTGCACGACGGTCGTACCCTTCCGTCCGGTCGCATAATCCGTGCCGTTGACATTGACATTTGCGATTGCGCGGATGAATGCCGCAGCGTCATCGTCGGTGAAGCCCTCTGCAGCGGTCAGCTTGCCGTCGGCATAGGCAACCGGCAGATCGTCCGTGCTCAGCACAAAGCTCGCGGATACATCCGCATATTTGCCGGAGGCATCGGAAACCGTCAGCGTGTAGCTGCCCGGCTTTGCATCCTGATAGGAGATCTCGCCGTCCGCGACCGTAAAGCCGTCCGCAATGCGGTAGGTCTTGCTGTAATCCGACGGGAATCCGGATTCCGTAAAGGTAGTCTTGTCCGTTCCGGCATTGCCGTCCTCCGGCTTCAGCTCGCTCTCGAATTTGATCGGGATGTAGGTGTTGGTCGGGATGATGACATACCCGGTCTTGGTAATGAGCGTAATCTCGGTCACAGTGCTGCCCATGAGACTGACATACGGCGCAGAATCGAGCGTATTGCCGTGCGGCTCAACGGTCACGATGCCGCTGGACCACGCCAGCTCGCCGCGCCAGATGTTCTGCTCATGGCGCAGTGCATAGGCATTGCCGTCCGCAGTTTTCAGGATTGCGCCGCGATAGAGCGTGTCAAAATCCTCCGGCGTACCGGTAATGTCGATCAGGTAATCGCCCCACGGGGTCTCGGTCGAGAGCTTGACGCCGTAGCTTGTCTGCGTGCTGCTGCCCTGAACGGCGGAGAAGCTGACCTTGCCGCCCGAAACAGTCGCCTCCTTGTAGGCTGCGGGTGCTTCGCTGAGCGCGGTAAAGCCGTAGTTGTCATCGCCGAGTGCGTCAAGATCTGCCTGCGAGATCGCAACCGGATAGGTCACGCCGAGGATGGTGTCGGTTCCGTTATTGTAGGTGCCCTCAAAGAGCTCGCCCTCGCCGTTTTTCAGCGCCTTTGCCTTCGTCGCAGAGGTCACGGCGTCCACCTCACCGGCACTGCTGCCGAGCTCGGCTGCATAGAAATCGGTATACGGAATGTTCATCGTACCGTATACGGTGTCATCTGCGGCGGATGCTGAAAAGGGAACGGCGGAAAGCAGTGCCGCAGCGGATGCCGAGACACTGATGAGGGATAAGAGTTTTTTCATGGAATGCCTCCTTGTAACATGATCTGGTATTAGATTCTGCTAACTGCTAACTAAAAAGCGGATGAAATACCGTGTATTTACACAGCATCATATAATTAGCATCATCTAACTGCCACACCGTATTATACCATATTCCCGCTGCAAAATGCAAGCCGTTTTGGACACTTTCCGAAAAAAAAAGAACACAGCCCCGCAAACTGCGAGGCTGCGCCCTTCATCAGCAAAATGACTTACGAAGCTCAGTTACGGCTGCGATCACGCGGTCGCACCACGCATCAAATTCCGGGTCATCCGTCTGAAGCTCGGGATGCGCGATGACATGCTGCACCGTGCGGATGATGCCCTCCCGCGCGGAAACCTCCGCCCCGAAATCCGGCACAAGCCGTTTCAGCTTGGAATTGTCAAATGAAACCGAATTTGACTTGTCCCCGATCAGGCTGCCGGTGAAATCATAGCGGCTCATGGCGGCAAGGCTCTCCGATGCAACATAGAACGGATGCAGCGTTGTGCCGAGGGCATCGGCGATCGCCTGATAGATCTCGTTCCATGTGACGCTCTCCTCCGAGGTGATATGGAATGCCTCCCCGATCGCGGCGGGGTTGCCGATCAGCCCGGCATAGCCCTTTGCAAAGTCGCTGTTGTGCGTGATCGTCCAGAGCGAGGTGCCGTCGCCGTGAATGATGACCGGTTTGCCCTCGCGGATGCGCCTGACGACCTGCCAGCTCCCCTTCTCGCCGTGTACGCCGAGCGGAACGGAGCGCTCGTCATAGGTATGGCTCGGGCGCACAATCGTAACAGGAAACCCGTCCTCGCGGTACCGTGCCATGAGATAGTCCTCGCACGCCTTTTTATTGCGCGAGTATTCCCAGTAGGGATTCTCCAGCGGCGTTTCCTCCGTGATGCGCCAGCCGCGCGGCGGCTTCTGATAGGCCGATGCCGAGCTGATATAGATATACTGCTTTGTTTTCCCGGCAAACAGGCGGAAATCGCGCTGAACCTGCTCCGGCACAAATCCGATGAATTCCCCGACACAGTCAAACTCCATGCCCGCGAGCTTCTGCGCCGTATCCGCCTCATTGCCGATATCGCAGGTGATCGTCTGCACGCCCTCCGGCAGCTCGGCACTGCGGGTTCCGCGGTTGAGCAGATACAGCGTATGCCCCTCAGCGGCCAGCAGCCTTGTGATCGCCATGCTGATCGTGCCGGTGCCGCCGATAAATAAAATTTTCATAGCCGGTCTCCTTATTCCAGAACGGCATGTGCCGCGATCCGGTAAATATTGGCGGCATCCTCCGCGCTCAGCTCCATGAATCCGGCGCGCTTTTTGCCCTCCGGAATTCCGAGCTTTCCGACGAGCTTCGGGATATCCGCTTCCTCGGCGCCCAGCTCGCTGAAGCTGATCGGCATGCCGATGCCGTGCAGGAATCTGCGGAATGCGCGGATGCCGGCTTTCGCGGTCTCCTCCGGCTGCGCAAAATTCATCTGACAACCGAACACGCGGGTCGCCATCTGCGCAAATCGCATCGGATTATGCGGCATGACATACTCCATCCACGCGGGCATGATGACCGCAAGACCTGCGCCGTGCGCGACCTGATACAGCGCCGAAAGCTCATGCTCCAGCCCGTGACTGTTCCAGTCCTGCTGCCGCCCGACACCGACAATATTGTTGTGCGCAACCATCCCCGCCCACATGATATTGGCGCGGGCATCGTAGTTTTCCGGCTCCGCAATTGCACGCGGCGTCTCCTTCACCATTGTCAGCAGAACCGCCTCGCAGAGCCGGTCTGTGACCTCGACCTCCGGCGTATTGGTAAAATACCGCTCAAACACATGCGCCATGATATCCGTTGCGCCGCAGGCCGTCTGATATGCCGGAAGCGTCTGCGTCAGCTCCGGATTCATCACCGAAAACCGCGCACGCAGCAGCGGAGAGCCCGCGCCGCGCTTGAGCATCCCGTCGGTTTTCGTGATGACCGAATCGCCGGAGCCCTCACTGCCTGCTGCCGCGATCGTCAGCACGGTTCCGACCGGAAGCGCCGCCTGAATTTCCGCCTTTCCGCAGTAAAAATCCCAGAAATCGCCGTCATACGGGACACCGGCCGCAATCGCCTTTGCCGTGTCAATGACCGAGCCGCCGCCGACTGCCAGAATGAAGTCGATGCCCTGTGCGCGGCAGAGTTCAATGCCCTCATAGACCTTTGTGTCAATCGGATTGGGCTGAACGCCGCCGATCTCCTGCCACGAAATTCCCGCTTCCTTCAGCGAGCCGCGGATGCGGTCGAGCAGCCCCGAGCGAACCGCCGAGCCGCCGCCGTACAGCACGAGTACATTCGTGCCGCCGTATTTGCGGATGCAGCGCCCGGTCTCGCGCTCCTGCCCCTTGCCGAATACAAATTCTGTCGGACTGCAAAATACAAAGTTTTCCATATGATACCCCCTCTGCTGACACCGTACACGGTCAGCTTCATTGTGCAGCGCGTAATCAGAATAAAGAATCCGCTGCATAGTCTCATTATAACAAATCCTGCTCCGAAAAGCAATGGATTTGGATATTTGTTCAAAATCATTTTACATAACGGAACCGACGGGATCTCAGAGCATTGACATTCCCCCGATTCGGTGATATAATAACAGCATACTATTTAGGCAACACCGCACAGAGCTGGTGGTACAGATGCGCAGTCAGATTTTTCGTCAGATTGTATGAAAACGACGCCGCTGGGCTGACGCCCAGCAAGGAGTTTTCGTGCAAGATGACGGAAAAGCTGCAAGCAGATGTGCCGCCAAGCCGTCAGGCGGGCTTTGTGCGGTGTTGCCTTAATCAGAGGTACAGCCATGACAGAACGCATCAAGCACCCTCCGGCAGAGAAAAAGGTTGAGTATCTCGAGCTGATCTACGACCTGATCTTTGTCTACATCATCGGGCGGAACAATGCCCTTTTGCATCACACTGAAAACGGCCGCATCACAGCGGGTCTGTTTCTTGCCTATTTCGTCTGCACGCTCGCCGTGATCCAGATCTGGAATTTCTCGACATTCTATATCAACCTCTACGGCAGAAACGGCGTGCGGGATCACATTTTCCTGTTCCTGAATATGTATCTGCTGTATTACATCGCGGACGGCATTTCCGTCGGCTGGGAGACGACATTTTTCCGATTCAATATCGCGTGGATGCTGATTCTCGTCAACATCGGCGTTCAGCATATCATCGAGCTGAAAAATCACCGGCAGGAGGCCGTCGAATCCCGGCAGCTGAGGCGCAAGGCGGCAATTCTGCTTGCCGAAGCGGCGCTGGTCGGCGTCCATATGGCGGTTTACCGGTTCACCGGCGTCTCGATCGCATATATCCCGATTCTGTTCGGCATCGGCGCGACGGTGCTCTCAGGAAGACTGAACGCCCGGAATCCCGTGGAATTTGCACATCTTTCCGAGCGTGCGATGCTGTATGTCGTGTTCACATTCGGCGAAATGATCATCTCCATTGCAACATATTTTACGGGCGATATGCAGCTCAGCGGGCTGTATTTCTCCGCAATGGCATTTCTGATCGTGGTCGGCCTGTTCCTGTCCTACGGAACGCTGTATAACAAGATCATCAACCGTGAGGCCGTGACAAACGGCACCGGATACATGATGATTCATGTGTTTCTGATCTTTGCGCTGAACAATATCTCGGTCTCGCTGGAATTTATGCACGATGCTGCGGTGGACAATCTGCAAAAGACAATCTTTCTGGTCGGCTCCTTCCTGCTGTATTTCAGTTTTATGTTCATGACGATGAAATACGCCAGAAAAAAGTGCGCGCTGCGAAAGGGCTTTGTCACGGTTCTTTGCGCGGCCGGAGTGTGCTTTGCTGCGCTGATGCTGATATTCCGCAGAATGATGTATGTCAATATTGCGATTACGGTGATCTTCATTTACGGCATTTTCCTCCTGATTTACCGGCGGGGAAAGGAATAAATAACAAGGGGCAGGAACCGATCCTGCCCCTTTTTGCTGCATCAATGAAACCCGTTTTCCCGGTAATATGCGATCATCTGCCGGATCGCATCCCGCACAGGTGTCATCTCAAAGCGCCCGAATTCGCGGACAAACCGGCTGTTGTCTCCGGTATATTCGGGCTTCCATTCGGTGCTGTTCATGACGATCTCTGCCCTGCTTCCGGTTTCCTCCTTCACGATATCCGCCAGCGCGCGGAGCGAGACTGCCTGCCCCGAGCAGAGATTATAGCTGTGCCGGGAGGGCGTCACGCCGATCAGCATTTCCGCCGCGGCGATCAGATCTGTAATATACAGATAATCGAACATCATATTCCGGTCCATTTTCATCTCGCTTTGCTCCGCCGCCTGATAGATCATATTGGAGATGAAGCGGCGCCGCCACTCCTCGCCCGGACCGTACACACCGAACAGGCGGAAATCATAGATATTCTCCGAGGTCTCCGCCATTCTCGACATGATATACTTGGAAAAGCCGTAGGGATCCTGCGGGATGTGGCTGCCGAAATAGTCCTCCGTCATCCTCGGCTGATAGCAGCGCATGTCATATTCCGCGCCGGAGCCGAAGTAGTACATTTTGCCGTAGAGATCGCGGCAGCGCTCCAGATTGCAGAACATCCGCAAGTTGAAATCGAGCTGCCGGTCTGCGCGATCCTGATGCACAACATTGTTCGTATTGGCAGTATGCAGGATCAGATCGAAGCAGTTTTCCCGCAGATAATCCTCCGCTGCATCTGCATCCAGAAGATCAAGCTCCTGATGCGTCGGGGCGTACAGGTCATATTTGGTTTTCCATGCACGCAGGAATGCGCCGCCGATAAACCCGCTGCCCCCTGTCAAGAGTATTCTCATTCGCTGTCGTCCTCATCCCGCTCCGGCCGTCCGGGTTTGCCGTAGCCCTCAAAATTGATGCGTTCCTTCTCAATGACATAGGGTCTGTGCTGCTGGCGCTTGATCATGCTGGAGATATACTCGCTGAGCACACCGATAAAAAAGAGCTGCACACCGCCCAGGAAAAACAGCCCGATCGTCAGCGGAGCAAGCCCGAGCTCAAAGGTGTTCCAGTGCAGGAGCTTCTGAATAAAATAATACAGCGCAACAAAAATGCTGCAAACGCTGACAAGAAACCCGAAAAAGCTCGCCAGATGCAAGGGCGCATGAGAGGTCAGCACGAGGGAATCCACGGCTGTTCTGTAATATTTCAGCAGAGAATAGGAGGATTTGCCGCCCTTTCGTTTTGGCTTATTGTAGGGAATATACTTGATCGGGTACCCGAGCTCTGCGCACAAAAACCGGGTTACAAGGCTGTATTCGCCGAGCTCCCGGAATTCGTCGATCACGGAAATATCAAACAGGCCGAATCCTGTCACATTCCGCTCGACCTTGACATCCGAAAAAGCGGCAATAATGGAATAGTAAAGGCTCCGGAAGGCACGCATCACGGGGTTTTCCTTCCGGGTGACATATTTTCCCAATACAACCTTCCAGCCCTGCTCCCACGCAGCGATAAACTTTGGGATGAGGGAGGGCGGATCTTCCAGGTCGGCAGATATCGTAATAATCGCATCGGCACTCGCAGCGAGGATCAGATTGGTCGACGATCGCTCGACGCCATAATTTGTCTGGTTCACAATGACTCGGATTCGTCCGTCTTTTTCAGAAAGGGAACGCAGCAGCTCCACGGTATTGTCCGTGGAGCCGTTGTCGGCAAATACGATATCCCACTGATAACGATCCAGCCTGCCGATCTGTTTTCGCAATGCGCGGTACAGCGCATGGATATTTTCCGATTCATTGTAGCAGGGAATCATAATGCTGATTTTCTTCATATTCATTCACACATCCGGTTTCAAACTTTTCAGGAGTGATTAGCCCCGCGGCATTTGCTCTGCCACCGGAATGACCCGCATCGGTGCATCGCAGTAATCACACATCCTGTAAAGCGATTTCCCGAATACAATGGCATCCAGTTCCTCACGGGAAAACGGCTGTGTCAGGCAGAGCCGGTTACTCCGCACTGCCTCATTATCCATTCCGAGAGCATCCGCATACAAGGTACGGCAACAGCTATAAATGTATCCGTCATACACCATAAGATCCTTCGTTCCAAAGTGACAGGATTCCGCAGCCGCACGGTTCTGCGCATGAGAACGGCCGCGGCGCTCCAGTTTCCCGTAAGAAACCCAGGACTCCGCACGATGATACACATCGCAGGGGACAGAAAACAGCTCAGCCTTGTGCATAATCTGTAATTTCATCTTGGATAATGCTCCGTAGTCTGAAATCCGAAGCATCAGCCCGGTATCCCGCATCGCCTGCATCACCGCATCATTCGGCAGAAGCGTGCCGTTCGTCGCAAGCGTCAGAAAGGCGATTCTCGGATTGTTCCCGTGCATCCGTATGCGCTCAGCCAACTCCGGGTCAAGAAGTGGCTCACCTCCCTGCATATTGCAGTATGATACAGGAAGGAAATTCGTCAGCGCGTTCAGACTTTGGGCTTGCCGCTCCAAAGGAATTCGCTTTTTGTTTTTTCGATACTGCATTCCGTTGCTGCACTCCTTACAGTTCAGATTGCAGTAGCTGGTACTGATGCTGTCGATATTATGGATTGTCTGTTCATCCCGGACAGCAAGCAGAGTCTTAGCAAGTTCCTCCCGATCGCATTCCCTTTTCACTTTATTGATCAGCCAGTCATAGTAGATTGCGAAATAATCGCAGCAGGGAGCATCCGGAAAGAATAAGGCGGCACCCTTTTTCATACTTTCCCTTGTTTTTGCCCGCATCCCGCAGAGGATAACAAAGCGTCGGAGCCCGGAATCCAAAGGTGTGCCGTCATCAAATGTCCCGCTGTCAAACACTTTGCACGGAGCTGTCAGATTTCCTGCACGAAGTGCCTCCTTCATCACAGGAAACACATCCGTTTTCCCATAAAGCACGATCTCATCTGCTTGCTTAATTTTGTTCTGCTGTATTTCAAATTCCCGCAGGAGTGTTTCCGAAAAAGTACCCATAGGTCACTTCTCCAATTCCGGCCACATCGCCTCCAGCGCGCCGGATTTCATACTGCCGTCTGGCTGCGGGATCGCCTTGACGCGGGGCGAAACGGTTTCCTCCGGGTCAGTTTCCACGGCGCAGAGCACAGGGCCGGGCGCATTGAGCACCTCCGGCATCAGCGCCTCCGCCTCCCGGTTATTCCGGATACGGAAGGTTTGCAGGCCGTAAGCCGCGGCAACCGCGCAGAAATCCGGAACCGTAAACCCGCTCTCCGGGCCGCTTGCAACAAATCTTCCGAAATTGCCGCGCTGCATGGAGCGGATGCTGGCATAGCCGTCATTGCACCAGATAAAAATTTTGACCGGGAGATTCAGGCGCCGGAGCGTTTCAAGCTCCTGGATATTGAGCTGGAACGCGCCGTCGCCGTTGATCAGAACGGTGCGTCTGCCGCCGTTTGCAATACACGCGCCGACGGAATACGGCAGCCCGAATCCCATAGAGCCGAGACCGGCCGCATTTTTCATTTTCTGCCCGTGCTTGAGCTGAAATGCCTGATAGGTGATCTCACCGGCACTGCCGGAGCTTTCCGGTACGACAACATCGTCATCCCGCAGCAGATCGCAGAGCAGCTTCGTGAAATAATACGGGCTGACCTTGTCCTGCTTTTCGCGGTGCATTGCCGTCACGACCGGATAGCGTTCCCGCAGCCTTCTGCTCTGCGCAAGCCATTCTGCATAGTCTTGCTTCGGCAGCGTCTCGCCGGAGAGGGCATTGTCCAGCGCCTCAATAAACCGCTTTGCATCGCCGCTCACGGCAACTGCGATCTCCATATTCATCCGGGCGATCTCGTTCGGGTCAATGTCCACGATGATCTTTTTCGCATTTTTTCCGAAATGCGGCTCATCGAAGGCGGTCAGGCTGGTATCGAGCCGGCTGCCGATGACCAGCAGCAGATCGGCCTCCTGAAGAATCAGGTTCGCGCCCCGGTCGCCCATGATGCCGGGATGCCCGCAGTAAAGCGGATGATCCTCCCCGAGCAGCCCGATGCTCTTCCATGTGGTCTGCACAGGCACGGGGAGCTTTTCGAGAAGCGCACAGAGCGCATCCTCGGCCTTTGCGAGATGAATGCCGTTTCCGGCGAGCAGCAGCGGCTTTTTGCTGACGCGCAGCAATGCAGCACACTGTCTTGCCGCCTCTGCGTAGTCCGGCTCATCTGTCTGCTCCGGCACAAAGGGCTTCAGCGCGGCTTCATCAATGACCGCACCCTGAACATCCAGCGGAATCGAGAGCCACACCGGCCCCATCCGCCCGCTCGTTGCCTCATGCCATGCGCGCTCCAGATGATACCGGATCTCCGCCGGCTCCATGATCTCGACCGCGTATTTTGTGACGGGCTTTACCATCGGGATCACCGGCAGCTCCTGCGAGCCGGTCTGCCGCACCCCGCGGTCCCCGACCAGATCGCTGCGCTTTGCCTGTCCGGAGATGACGAACATGGGCGTAGAATCGAGATGTCCGGCTGCAACCGGCGTGATGGCATTGGTCGCGCCGGGGCCAGAGGTCACAAGCAGAAATCCGGGCGTTCCGGTATGCTGACCGTATGCCTCCGCCGCACATGCCGCGCCCTGCTCATGCTGAAACGCGACATAATCCATCCCGCTTTTCCCGAGGCTGTCCACCAGATGCATCGCGCCGCCGCCCGGAAGCACAAAGCACTCCCTGACACCGCGCTCCGCCAGAAACTGAAATACATAATCCGAAAGCTTTATCACGGGTTTCCTCCAAACAGTTTATGTTCAACATACTGCGCGATCATATGCCCCAGGAAGATATGCGCCTCCTGAATCCGCGGGGTACTCCGGGAGGGAACCGCAAGCACATAGTCGCAGATATCCTCCGTATCGGCGGGATACGACTGACCGGTCATCATCACCGTCATAATGCCGTGCTCCTTCGCATACTGAAGCGCCGCGCGCACATTCTTCGAGCCGCCGCTCGTAGACAGCCCGATCAGGATATCGCCCTTCTTTGCCTTTCCCTCGACCTGCCGCACGAACACCCGCTCATAGCCGTAGTCATTTCCGATCGCCGTCAGAATGGAGGTATTGACCGTCAGTGCCTCGGCACAAAGCGCAGGACGCTCCTTGAAAAAGCGCCCGATGAACTCCGCTGCGATATGCTGTGCATCCGCCGCGCTGCCGCCGTTGCCGCACAGAAAAATCTGTCCGCCGGCATTGAGCCGCTCCGCCGCCGTATCGGAGATCTCCAGTGTTTTCTGCATCAGCTCCGTGTCAGCGGCCATGCTCTTAAAGGTGAGCTGATGCTCATTGATGCAATCCTGGAAGAAGGAAAGCGGGCTGTCCTGCCGGAAGCGCTCCAGAATCGAGAGCAGCTCCCAGACACATCCGCTGCCGCCGTTGCGGTGCAGCACAACATCACAGAGAATCCGCGCCTCCGGGATCGCATCGGCGGGACACACAGAAAGCCCCGCCATACGCAGCACATCCAGATCGTATTTTCCGTCGCCGATATAGGCAGTGTGCTCCGGCGAAACCCCGAGCTCTCCGCAGAGCAGGCTCAGCGCCTCCGTCTTGTGCTTCTGCCCCTCCATAAAATAATCCCACGGGAACCGGCTGCGGAAGTATTGCACGATCTCAGTCTTTTCCCCGGTAACGGCAGCGATCCGATACCCCTGCCGCTTCATTTCATACACGGCGTCGATATCCTTGATATTGACCCGCTTCATCTCCTGCCCCTGTGTATTGACAAGAATACTGCCGTCCGTCAGGACGCCGTCGATATCAAAGACAATCAGCTCTATCATCCGGCATCAACCTCTCAGCTTTGCTTTGACAGCCTGCTCCGCCTCGCTCAGAACGCGCTCGCCGCTTCCCATGATGACCTCGGCTCTGCGGATTTCCTTCACGAGCTCCTTCAGCTCATCGGGTTCGATGGACGCCTTCTGGTCGGAGCCGTACATGGTGCGGTCCAGCGTGATATGCCGTTCCACGGAGGTTGCTCCCGCCGCAACGGACAGAACACTGACCTGAATGCCGGTCTCGTGGCCGCTGTACCCGACACTGACGCCGTAGCGCTCCCGCAGCTTCCCGATCAGGCGAAGATTTGCGTCCTCCTCCGCCATCGGATAGGTGCTGTTGCAGTGCATCAGCTCAAAGGGGCAGTCATATTCGCGGAAAATTTCAACCGCGCGGTCGATCTCCTCCCAGGAGCTCATGCCCGTAGAGATAAACGTATAGCGCTTTTCCGAGGCGATCTCTCTGAGCAGATCCTCCCGCACCAGCATCGCGGATGCGACCTTGTTGTATTTCAGATCATAGCGGCGGAGGAACTGCTGTGCGCCCACATCCCATGCGGATGCAAACCAAGCAAGACCCTTCTCGCGGCAGTAAGCGTCGATCGCGTCATACTCCTCCTGCCCGAATTCGAGCCCCTCCTTCTGCTCGCGCTGCGTCGTGCCCCAGGGGCTCTGGCGCGGGCTGTCCAGATATTCCTTTGTATAGACAACATCTACCGTCCGCTTCTGGAATTTGACTGCATTGCAGCCGGCCTCCGCAGCAGCGTCGATCAGCTTCTTTGCGATGCTCAGATCGCCGTTGTGATTGATTCCGATTTCGCCGATAATGAAAACAGACATGACAGGTTCCTCCTTGATTCCGGCAGTTGTCAGCATTACCATGCCAAAAACCGTATTGTCTGCCGCACAAAAGCATGCAGGCAATGCGCGCCGGTATTTTCGTGATTATGCACAATAATATTATAGCAAATAACCCTGTAAATGTCAAGACAATTACCCCAAAAACTCAGCAAAACTTTCCGGTCCGCATGATGCAGCATGCACAAAGAAGGAGGGAAGCCCAGTGCTCCCCTCCCGTGAGTTTCGGCATAAAAAGATCAGGCAAGCCTTGCGACCAGCGTGACCAGAAAGCGCCCGTCCCGGATATCCGCATACACCTCGCCGCCCATCAGAGACATGAGCCGCTTGCAGATATAGAGCCCGAGCCCGTTTCCGCGCACATGCGCCGCATTGCTGCCGCGGTGAAAGCTCTCGAAGATCTGCGGCAGCTCCTTTGCATCGAGCGAGCAGCCGGTGTTCGACACGGTAATCAGCTCGCAGCCGTCCATTTTATCAAAGCTCAGTTCAATGCTCCTGCCGTCTCCGTATTTGATCGCATTCTCGACGAGATTTTGCAGACACTCCGCGAGGCGGTCGGGGTCGCAGGCAAGGATGCAGTCCTCATACTGCTGCACCGAAAATTCCGTTCCGGACATCGCAAGCTGCGGGCCATATCTGGCGCTGAGCTTTGTGATGATCTCGCTGAGGAACACCTCGCCCTCCTTCACCTCGAAATTCATGAAATCCTCGCTCGCCGCCTTTGTGATCTCTCTGACAAAATGCTCGATCTCATCGGCGCGGGTATTGATGCTCTCCGCGGCATTCCGGCGCTTTTCCTCATCCTTGTAAAGCCCCTTTGCGAGCGCCTTTGCATTCAGCTTGATCGCCGAGAGCGGCGTTTTGATATCATGGGACAGCGAGAGCAGCAGCAGCTTTTTGTCCCGCTGCATGGTGAGCTCCCGCTGGCGGTCTTCCTCGATCTTTTCGCGCAGCAGATTGACGCCCCATGTGAATTTCCCGAAGAACCGGCTCTTTTCCTCCCTGATCGGCGCAGCGAGATTGCCCCTTGCAAGCTCCTGCGGAACCGTATTCAGCCTGCCGAAGGGCAAAATGATATGCTGCCGGAAATACAGCAAAAGCCCTGCCGTCAGCAGGAACAGCGCCCCCAGAATGCCGTTGACGGTCCAAAACAGATACCGGCTGTCCCCTGTCGTATATTCGGCACGGTAGAGCGTGCCGTCCGCCTCGATGATCACATAATGCGCATCGCTGTGAAAGAGATTCTCACCGGAATACACCCCGGTGATATGCGGGTAGCGCTCCGGGTGATAGCTGCCGGTTTCCCTGAGCTCGTCCGCGATCCGCTTTGCCTCGACGCGGTACATGCCGTCGTGGTGCGCTCTCTGCCGGCAGAGCAGCACATTCAGCAAAACCGCCAGCAGCAGAAATACTGCGATCACCGCAATGCACAGTCTCCTGAATGCCCTCATACGAACTTATACCCCACGCCCCAGACGGTCAGAAGCCGCTTTGCATGCTTCGGGTCCTCGCCGAGCTTCTGGCGCAGCCGGTTGATGTGAACATGGAGCGTCTGAAGCTCGGAATCGCTGTCGCTGCCCCAGACCGTGCTGAACAGATACTCCTTCCTGAGCGCCTTGCCCTGATTCTCGATCAGCAGCGCCAGCAGGTCAAATTCCTTTGCGGTCAGATCGACACCTGCCCCGTCGATTTCGGCAGTCCGCTCGGCGAGATTGAGCGTCACGCCGTCCGCCGAGAGCGTATCCCGCTGATAGCGCCGCTTGAAAATGCCCTTGATCTTTGCGATCAGAATATCAATGTCATAGGGCTTTTCGATGTAATCATCCGCGCCGAGATCAAGCCCTGTCAGCTTGTCATCCTTTTCCGTCCGCGCACTGACAATCAGGATCGGCGTATCGGCATTCTCGCGGAGCTTCGAGCAGACTGCAAAGCCTGTCACATCCGGCAGATTGATATCCAGCACGACCAGCCGCGCCCCGTACCGCGCATAGAGCTCCAGCGCCCGCTCGCCGCTTTCCACGGCAGAAACGGTATAGCCCTCCTCGCGCAGAAAGTCAGTCAGGAGGTCTGCGAGTTCCTTGTCATCCTCAACGATCAGAATATCCGTCATTTCATCACCACCCAAATCTATTGTATCATATCCGGCGCAATAAGGCAAGAGGCCAGAATGAGAAATCCTGACCTCCCGGCAAATTGTTTACCAGCCCTGCTCCATGAGCCAGTTGTTCAGGTCACGCTCGCGGTCGCGCAGCTCCTTTTCGGAGCCCTCGAAATGCCCGAGCTCCTTTTCGCCGACGATCCCGCCGTCCACGAGATACAGCACCCTGCTGCACTTCGCCGCGACCTTCGGGTCATGCGTCACGCACATGACGGTCGTGCCGTCTCGGTTGAGGGAAAGCAGCTCGTTCATGACCTCGTCGGAGCTGGCGCGGTTCAGCGAGCCGGTCGGCTCATCCGCAAAGATGATCTTCGGGTTGTTGATCATGCTGCGGCAGATGCACGCTCTCTGAAGCTGGCCGCCCGAAACCTCATTGATATCGTTCCCGCTCACATCGGCAATGCCGAGGCGCTGCATCAGCGCGCGGCCGCGCTCCTCGGTCTGTCTGCGGCTTTCGCTGTTCTTCTTCGATTTCACCGCCGGCAGAATGATGTTATCGAGCACAGAGAGATTCTTCATCATATACATCTGCTGGAAAATGAAGCCCATCTCGTCGAGGCGGAGCCGTGCGAGCTCCTTGTCGCGCAGCTTTGCGGTCTCTTTTCCGTTGAAGATGACCTCGCCCGCAGTCACTCTGTCCATTCCGGATACGCAGTAGAGCAGTGTGGATTTTCCGCTGCCGCTCGGCCCCATGACCGCGACCATCTCGCCCTCCGAGATCGTCAGGTCGATATTTTTCAGCACATTGTTCTGGTGCTTGTTGACGATGTAGGTCTTGCAAAGACCCTTTGTCTGTAAAACCGTATTCATTCTGATTTCCTCCTTATTCAATCGAAGCGGTATCGCTTGCCTTGATCGTTCCGGTATACAGTGCGGTGAGCCATGCGCCGAGCAGCGTCACGCCGACGATAATCAGCGGGCAGACCGCGAAAATCTCAAATGCATTGTAATCGCAGCGGATTCCGGAAACATCGCCGATCAGCAGGCAGATTTTGTTCATCAGGAAATTGCTGAGCGGCATCAGGACGATGAAGGACAGGATGCAGGAGAAGACTGCTGCGATCACAAACCGCAGCGTGTGCTGCGCAATGATGCTCCTGTTCGGGATTCCGACCGCCTTCATCAGCGCGATCTCGCTCTTTTCCTTCGAGATGAAGCTGCGCTCCATCAGCACGGCGATCAGTGCCGTTATGATGACGGTCAGAATCATCATCATCATCTTGAGCGAATCCAGTGTTTCGGAGATGCCGGTCGCGGTTCTGATGAGCTCAGGTGTGGAGTAGACCTTCCGGCTGTCAAGCAGCTCCCGGAGCTTTGCGACATTCCGGTCGATTGTTTTTTTGTCAGGATTGCCGTCAAAGAGAATCTGTATGCCCATCGTGCCGCCGCCCTCTATATGACCGAAGTCAAAGCTGGAGTGCATCATTGCCGAATCCGTGGCGAATGCCGAATATCTGCCCGTAATCAGAAATTCATACTCCTGATCTCCGATCACGGCCGTAATGCGGTCGCCGATCTTCACGCCCAGATCCTTGAATGCACTGGCGGTCATGACGATCTCATCGGCCTTCTGCGGCGCGGTGCCCTCATCGACACGGAGCGTATCATCGGTGTGCCCCTTTATAACGGCGAAGGCGATCTTGACATTCTTCTCTCCGTGCGAGGCCTCAAACTGTGTGATCATCGTCATGGTGCAGGTTCCCGGCATGCCGTTCTCCGCAAGCATCTTTTCCGTGTCATGAATCACATTGTCCGTCTCGCTCAGGTCGGAAAGTGCCTCCCACATGACCTCAGTATCGAGAATATGCGCTTCACTTTCCGGAACCTGGAACAGCCAGAGGATTTTTTCGCTCTGAAGCGTCATCGAGAAATTGGACATCAGCCCGATCATCAGGAAGCAGAGCGTGAAGATCACGGCGATGATGCTGAACTGCTTGGGCGCGCTCAGAACATCGTTCGCTGCAAGGAAGCCCGTGGAGGGCAGCCGCGAGCGGCCGAGGTGCAGCAGGCTCTTTTTTCCGAAGCGCTCCCCTGTCTGCCCGCTGCGCACAGCGTCAATGGGCGAGAGCTTTCTGACACGGCGGGTGCAGAAGTAGCAGAACAGCAGAATCACCGCAACGACTGCTGCGGAGCTGACGAGCCCGAAAAGCCGGCTGCTCTCGCTGCCGAGCACCATATTTGCCGAAATATTTTTCATCATCATGCCGCTGAGCGGAACAGAGCCGAGGAATCCGATCACGGCGCCGATCACGGCGATCGCGAGATACTTGACAATGTAAAGCCGCCGGATGCTGCCGTTTCCGATGCCGACCGCCTTCATCACACCGATCTCGCGGAACTCCTCACTGATCGTAAAGCCGATCGTGAACCGCAGCACCACGAATGCCGTCACCATCAGCACAATGCTGATCATCATCATGATGTACGCTGCGATCATGTCATAGAGGTAAATGCCCTTGTTTTCGTCTCTTGTCGTGACATAGATACCGTCATATTCCTTCGCAATCGCCCTGACCGCATTGACATTGCCGGTCGTGACATAGAGCGACTTGTATTCCTGGAAATGCGCGACTTCCTCTTTATCAAGGGTTCCGTAGTCCTCCGGATTCAGGAGCAGGTAGGGGTTTGCGCCGGTTTCATTGCTGAACAGCGCACCCTTGAACCGTCCCATGTACTTCAGCGTGACCTCCGTGTCGCCGAGGTTGATCGTAACCGGATCGCCCTTTTTGATGTCCGTATCCTGAATGAACGCGCCGCTCGCATAGAAGGTTCCCTGTTCGATGCTGCGGATGATCTCGTTGTCCTCAGTAAAATAGTTGATCGCCATTTCATCCCCGGAGATGAGCCCCGCGGGGTTGATGAAACTGTCGAGCTTTTTCCCGTTGTGCACAAAATTCTTTGAGCTGAGCACAAACAGATAATGCTCCGTTTTCACATCGGTGACATCGGGCAGCGCCCGGATCCGTTCCTCTGCGTCGTTCGTGCCCTGAATCATCACCGTGAGATCGGGCACCCCGGCAGCATCGAAATAGTGCTCGATGCCGCCTGTCACCGCTGCGATGTTGTTGACCGCCGCCGATGCGAACATCGCCGAGAGCACAACAAACAGCAGCAGAATGACATTCATGGTTTTCTTGCGTTTTAAGTCCTTTTTCAGTATCCGCCAAAACATCATGTATCCCTCATTTCGTCAGTTTGGTTTCCCTATGGTCAGATTATAGCATGGAAGTTCTTAACAAGTCTTTAACTTTTTCCGGCGAATCAAGGCAACACCGCACAAAGCCCGCCTGACGGCTTGGCGGCACATCTGCTTGCAGCTTTTTCGTCATCTTGCACGAAAACTCCTTGCTGGGCGCATGTTTCGCAAAGCGAAACTGCGCAGTTTGCAAGCAAACGTGCGACAGC
>JAFUAD010000044.1 GCA_017460835.1 Oscillospiraceae bacterium | reverse complement strand
GCACATCTGCTTGCAGCTTTTTCGTCATCTTGCACGAAAACTCCTTGCTGGGCGACAGCCCAGCGGCGTCGTTTTCATACAATCTGACGAAAGATCTGACTGCGCATCTGCACCACCAGCTCTGTGCGGTGTTGCCTAAAACAATATGACATGCCGAAGGCGCATCAGAAGCTTCGATCTGATGCGCCTTCGGCGGATGCTGTGTGAGTTTTCCGTTATTTCTTCCGCTTTGCGAATTTCCGCAGCGTGTAGCCCTCCTTGATCTCCAGCGTGCCGCGGTCGATCGCCAGCGCATAATCCGGGATATCCGTTGTAATCGTCGCGCCCGCCGCCGTATAGCACTCCTTGCCGAGCTTTACCGGCGCGATCAGGTTCGTATTGCAGCCGACAAACGCATGGTCGCCGATCTCGCAGCGCGATTTCTTCACGCCGTCGAAATTGACCGTCACGCAGCCGCAGCCGATGTTGACATCCTTCCCGATGTCGCTGTCGCCGATATACGCGAGATGCGCGATCATCGTGCCGCTGCCGACCTCGCTGTTCTTGATCTCGACAAAGTCGCCGATCGCCGCGCCGGAGCAGATATGGCTGTTCGGGCGGATGTGAACATACGGCCCCATTTTGACGCCCGCGTCAATCCGCGAATCGTATGCCTGCACGGTGTTCAGCGTCACATTGTCGCCGACTGCCGTATTCTCGATCAGGCAGTTCGGGCCGATCACGCAGTTTTCGCCGATCTCGGTCTTCCCGCGCAGGATCGTCCCCGGCAGAATCTCCGTACCTGCGCCGATTTTCACGCTGCGCTCGATGATGATGCCGTCGGTGCAGGTAAAGCCGACGCCGTTGTCCATGTGCCGCCGCAGAACCGCCATTCTCGCGGCGGTGTTCAGCTCCAGCAGCCCCTTCCGGTCATTGGCGCCGAGCACGACATCCGGGTTGCCGGAGCAGTATGCGCCGGTGCGCATGTTCTCGTCGATCGCGATGGCGACGGTGTCCGTCAGGTAATACTCATGCTGCTTGTTGTCATTTGTGATCTTTCCGAGCAGGCCGATCAGGTCCTTTGTCCGGAACCAGTAGCAGCCGGAATTGATCTCCCGGATCTGCCGCTGCTCATCGGTCGCGTCCTTCTCCTCGACGATGCCGGCGATGCCGCTGTCGGTGCGGAGAATTCTGCCGTAGCCGAAGGGATGCTCCACGCGCGCCGTGATGACCGTCACGGCATTGTGCTCCGCGATATGACGCTTCAGGGAGTGCGTGATCGTTTCGCTGTCGATGAACGGCGCATCGCCGCACAGAACCAGCGTATTTCCGTCCGTATTCTGCTTCAGGAAGGGCAGCGTCTGCATGACGGCATGCCCGGTTCCGAGCCGCTCTGCCTGATAGGCAGTTTCGCAGCGGCCGCCGAGATAATCGGTGATCTGCTGCGCCTCATATCCGGTCACGACGCAGATGCGCGGAATCTCCGCGCCCTCGCAGGCACCGAGCACCCATTCGAGCATCGGCTCGCCCAGAACCTTGAACATCGGCTTCGGAATCGGCGCCTTCATGCGCTTGCCCTGTCCGCCGGCTAAAATGACAGCCTGATTCATAATCTCATGTCCTTTCCGGCAAAGCTGTGCTCTGCCATGATACCTTACAGATAGTTATATAGCATGATACGGGACACGCGCAGATGCCGGTGTCCCGTATGAGCTTTTTATGATAATTCCCGCCAGTAGAGCCGGATGCGGTCCGGTTCACCGAATGACACCGCGATGCCCTCAGCCCAGAGCCTGTTTTCTGCGGCATATTGCAGCAGCGCATCCGTCAGCACATGCAGCGACAGTGCCTCTGCGATTTCCGCATTCTGCGCGGCAAACTGCCGTTTTACCTTACTTCCGAACAGCGCCGACTGAAAATAGAGCTTGCACTCGGCCGCGCCGCCCCCGTCATTGATGCCGGTAAAGCTCGCGAAATACTGCCTGCCTTCGATCTCCCGCAGCATATTGCAGAAGGCCTCGCCCTCTGCCGTATCCGGGATGCGGTACAGTGTGCGGAGCGTCCTGAGCAGCGCATCGTTGAGCTTCGGGCGGACGGAATAGTCTGTCCGGAGCGTGAGGTAATACTTCATCCCGCAGAGCGTGCCGTCGCTTCCGGTCTCCGCGCCGATCTGAAACAGCGGCGAAAACGGCGCCCCGACCGTCTCATGGATCCGGTCGATCTGCGTCAGCATCCGCTGCCGGTAATCCGGCGGGATCAGCTCTGCTTGCGCAACAGCCGCCCGCACCTGCGCATGATCTGCCTTCATCGGGAACTGGATCAGCGCACGCTCTGTGAGGCTGCTGCCGGTGTCACGCTCCGAGGAATCGCACATCTGTACGCCGGGCACCGCCGCGGAAAAATACCGGAAAAGCTGCTCATGCAGGGGAGAGCGGAGGCCGGAAAAGCCCTGTGCGCCGTCCCTCGGGAATACGCGGTAAACTCTGCCCGAGGCCGTTTGCCCGCCCTTGATCTGCATAGCGAAATATTCCAGCGAGCCGTTTCCGGCCGCCTTGCCGTACTGCGCCAGCGCCTCCCGGAGCTGTGTCATGAGCGGGGTATCCGCCGCCGTGCTCATTCCTCTGCGGATGCAGTCGTGGTGGTGGTTTCCTCTGCTGCGGATGTGGTCGTGTCTGCGGTGGTTGTGGTCTGTGCGCTGCCGTCATTGAAGCGGCAGTCTGCGAGAATCGCCTTGATCGTACCGTGGTTGTGGTCGCTGACGGTGATCTTCAGCCAGTTGACCGAGGAAACATCGACGTCAAATGTCACAGGCGTCATTGCTCTCTTGAGGTCAACGGAATACAGCGTCACATCATCGCCGATGATCCGCAGGACTGCGGTCGCATCGTCGCTGCTGTTCTCAACCGCAATCGTACCGGAGAGGCGGTTGTAGCGGTAGCTGAGGTTATATTCACCGACGCTGTTATATTCCGCCCTGTACAGATTGCCGACCGGATAGGAATTGCCTACGGTGTCCAGAAGCGCATCGCCGGTATCCACGAGCGTGAAGCGTGTGCTGTTTGTGAGGTAAATCTCCGAGAGATAGGTCGGCTTCTCCGCAAGGATTTTCTCCTTCAGCGTATCGAGCCGCGGGTCGGAGATGACCTCCTGCGCATTCTCGATCATCTTCAGCGCACTGAGATAATTCTGCTGATTGGCGAGCTCCTCTGCCTTTCTGAGGACAATCTCGAGATAATCGGTCTTTGCCTTCTCGCTGAAATCGTCCAGACGGGGGTCGCTGATATTGTAGTCGTCCTCGAATTCCTCAACGCGCTCGAGTGCACCGGCAAGGTCGCCCTGATCGAGCAGCTCCTGTGCCTCTCCGAGCACGCCCGTGACGCCGACATCGGCGATCATGGTGTTGACGATTTCCAGTGCAGAGGGGATATCGGAGACGGAATAGCGGCAGCTTTCGAGATAGCTCACCGCCGACTGATAGTCGCCGTTATCCGTATACTGCTTCACCTGCTTTTCGAGCTCGGCGCGGTAGGAGCTGAGGCATTCCTCCTTCATCCGGTTTGCCTCCGCATAATTCGGGCTCTCCTCGCTGACGCGGTCGAGATATTGCAGTGCATAGAGATAGTTCTCGTTCTCGTAATACTCCTTGCCCGACTCAAATGCGCTGTTGGAGCTGTAAAGGGAATCGAGCTTGGTCGAGGCCTCCGCGAGCGGCACGATCAGGTCGGGAATATTCATCCGCTGCACGCAGGAGATCAGGCTGTATGCCGTATTGTAGTCCCCGGTGCCGTCGGCATATGCCGCAACGGCGTTGTCGATCCGGGTCTGAAGCTCCGGTGTGAGCTCGGCGATCTCCTTGTCCTTCAGCGGATGCTCGCTGACATAGGAGGATGCCTCACTGTATTCGCCGTCATCCAGATATTTCAGGATGCGCTTGACGCGCGAGCTGACGGAGCTGCTGCTGTCGCCGCAGGACACGGTGCCGACGGCAAGCGTCGCGGCGGCTGTGATCGAAATAAACTGCCGGAATTTCATACGATTCCTCCTATAAACTGTTCAGAGTGTTTCTGCCGGTCAGCCGGCAGTCGTCTCGGTTGTGGTCTCGGTTGTGGTGTCGCCCTCCGCATTCGCACCCGTGGTGGTCTCCTCAGAGGAGCTGCCTGTGCCGAACTGGAAGTCAGAGAGAATTGCGATGATCTGGCCGTTCTGCGGATCCTCGATCGTGATCTTCAGCCAGTTGACAGAGGAAACGTCGATGCTGAAGGAGGTCGGGGTCAGCGCACGCTGGAGATTGAGCGAATAGAGCGTAACATCGTCGCCGATGATCTTGAGCACGCCGGTCGCTTCGCTGCTGTCATTATGCACGGCAATTGTGCCGGAGAGCGTGTCATAGCGGTAGCTGAGGTTGTATTCCGCGCTGCCGATCTCAGTGCTCCAGCCGTCATTCGAGGAGGAGATCGTGAACAGATTGCCGACCGGGTAGGAGTTGCCGACGGTATCGACCGGTGCATCGCCGGTATCCAGCACCTCAAAGCGGTTGCTGTTGGTCAGCGTGAGGTCATAGAGGTAGGTCGGCTTGAGCTCCATGATCTTCTTCTCCAGATCGTCAAGTCTCGAATCGGAGACCACTTCCTTCGCGCTCTTGATCATATTGAGTGCCGCGATGTAATTCTTCTGCTCGGTGAGCTCATTTGCCTTTCTCAGAACGATCTCAATGTAATCGGACTTTGCGTGATCGGTGAACTCGGTGAGGCGGCTGTCCTCAATATCATAGTCATTCTCGAATTCCTCGACTGCCTCAAGTGCGCCGTTCAGGTCGCCGTCGTCGAGCAGCTTCTGTGCCTTGTCGAGCACGCCGTCCACGCCGATATCCGCGATCATCTGGTCGATGATCTTCACGGCATCCTCATTGCCGTCCGCAGCATACTTGCGGTTCTTGAGAACCTCCAGCGCCTCGTCGTAGTTGCCCGCATCGGTATACCGCTTGACCTCCTCCTCCAGCTCGGTCTTGTACTTGCTCAGGGAGTCGTCCATCATGGTCTTTGCCTGCTCGTAGTTGACGGTATCGTCCTCCGTAACATTGCTAAGCTGCTGGATCGCGCGGAGGTAATCGCCGCTTTCATAATAGGACTTGCCGCTCTCGAAGGAGGTTTTGGAGTTATAGAGGGCAGAGAGCTTGGTCGATGCCTCTGCAAGGGGTTCGATCAGGTCGGGCAGGTTCATGCGCTGTGCGCAGGAGATCAGGTTGTATGTGCTGTTATAATCCGCATCCTCTGCACCCTCTGCATAGGCAGCGATCGCATTGTCAATGCGGGTCTTGAGCTCATTGGCAAGCTCGGTTTTCTCCTTATCCTTCAGCTCATGCTCATTGACATAGGAGTACGCCTCATCATATTCCCCCGCGTCGATGTGCTTCAGAACGCGGGAAACACGGGTGCTCACCGAGCTGCTGCTGTCTCCGCAGGAAACCATGCCGACGGCAAGGGTCGCGGATGCGACGATCGCAGAAATCTGGTGCTTGTTGATCATTGTAAACCTCCGTAACCGTAATTTTTTTCTCGAATAACAGAGCCGGTCATGCTCTGTCCGGTTTGTATGCCCGATTCTTCCGTTTCCGGACATATTTCGATTTCATTATAACAAAAAGCACAGGCCTTGTCAAGCAGATTGTGCAAAACATCCCTTGATTCTGCAAAAAATGCAGAGGTGCTAAGATAAAATTGTGGATTCTGCCGCCCGGGCTCAGGCGCCCTGAAAAAAAGATGTGCAGAAAACTGCACAACCCTTCCCCGTGCCTCTTGACAATCCCGGAAATGTCTGCTACAATAGAATTAGAACATTTGTTCTTTTAAGGATCAAAACAGCATTTTCGGCACAAAAAAAGGAGGACTGATATCATGCAGACATCGCAAACCGTGCAGAACAGAGAGGAAACAGAGCCGTGGCGTACCGGAACGCCGTATTCCGACATGCTCGCAGACTATCAGCGCGCATCGGAAAAGCTGCTTGTGCGCATTGCGGAGCTCCGCGCAGAGCTGAAGCAGATGCAGGCACACAAGGCGGGCTCCTTAACATCCGCAAAGGCACAGCTTCTTCTGGAGCAGCGCATTCAGATGCTGAAATCGGAATATGAGGATGTCCGCGAGGTCATGCGCGCCGTGCGGATCTACGCAGAGCGGGAGGTGCAGCGCTGATATGGCGGAACAGTCGCGCAGAAGCGAATTCTTGCTGGAGTTTGACCCCTCGCTGATCCGCAGGCTCGCGCAGCAGACCGAGGAAACGCTCTACGGGCAGCAGCCCGACGGCGGCAAAACGCTCCGGCGCGCGGTGCGGGCGGCATGGAATACCGAGCTGACCGACTGCCAGAAGTGCTATCTGCTCCTGTATTACCGCGACCTGCACACGATGAAGGAGATCGCGGAGATGCAGGGCGTCACGGTTCCGACTGTTTCGCGTACCCTGCGCCGCGCCCGGAACCGGCTCCGGCGCGTGCTGCAATACTATATTCTATGACAGTGCAGCCCCCGGACATTCAAAAAGCCTTGACAATCCGGGCACAATGCACTATAATAGAACCAGAATAGAACCGGCGGGAAAATGCCGGAGGAGGCTGTGGATATGGATGATCTGATGCTGCGTCTTTCAGAGGCGGAATCCCAGAATGAGGAGCTGGAGAAGCAGCTCGGAAAGCTGACCGCGCAGATGAAGCTGCAATCGGAAGCAATGAGCCGGATGTCCGGGCAGCTTCAGACGGTTCTTTCGGCACAGACGCAGATGCAGGAGGAACAGCTTTTGCTGAGGAAGCGGACACATGCGCTGAAAAAGCTGCTGGATGCGCTTGCCGAACGGACACAGTCGCTGGAGGATGCCTCCGGGCAGACGCAGGAGGCGCTGAAGGCCGCAGAGGACAGCATCGGGGTGCTCTCGGGCGACATGGATGCGCTCTATGCCGATATGAACGCGCTTGTTACGGAGACGCGCAACCGCGGCGCAAGGATGAAGGCGGAGATGGAGCGCTTTTTCTGGGATGCCGCCGAGGAGCGCTATCAGGAGCAGGATGACAGCAAGACCGTGTGGTAATACAAGCAGAGGGGAAAGCACATGCCTTCCCCTCTTTTATATATATTATATATCAGATCACGACAGACTCCTCGCGGATCGCGTTGTTCGGCAGCAGCCGGACCTCATCGCCGTGTGTAATGAAAATGCGGTAAATGAACACATCCACGGTCTCGCCGACCTCGACCCGCGGTTCATCCAGCTCGCGCCGTGCTGTCAGGATGCTGCCGTTGCAGCGCACGGTGAACTCGATGCAGTTGCCGCGGAAAGCGGTGCGCTCGACCGTTCCCTCGACCGCAGAGGTCTTGTACTTCTGCACCTCGTCCTTTTTCGTGATTTTCACAAATTCCGGGCGGATGATCGCGCGGTCATACTCCTCGACCTCCTCAAACGAGCGGAATGCCTTGTAGTCCTCCAGCTCGGAGGTCACGCCGAAGAAGCCCGCGGTAAAGGCGGTCGCCGGGTTCTGGTAAATGTCGATCGGCGTACCGGTCTGCTCGATTCTGCCGCGGTTTGTCACGATGATCTCGTCGGCGACCTCGATCGCCTCGTCCTGATCGTGTGTGACGAAAATACTCGTAACACCGAGCTTTTGTATCATTTCCTTGAGCCAGCTCCGGAGCTCCTGCCGCACCTTTGCGTCGATCGCCGCGAAGGGCTCATCGAGCAGCAAAACCTGCGGATTCGGGGCGAGCGCGCGGGCAAATGCCACACGCTGCCGCTGGCCGCCGGAGAGCTGACTCGGATAGCGCTTCTCAAAGCCCTCAAGCCCGATCAGCTTCACGAGCTCCTTGACGCGGGCGTCGATCTCCTGCTTTTTCACCTTTTTGACCTTCAGTCCGAAGGCGATATTATCATAAACGGTCATATACCGGAACAGCGCGTAGCTCTGGAACACAAATCCGATGCCGCGCCGGCTTGCGGGGATGTCGTTGACGACCTTTCCGTCGATCAGGATCTCGCCGCTGTCCGGCTTTTCGAGCCCGGCGATCATGCGCAGAATCGTGGTTTTGCCGCTGCCGCTCGGCCCGAGCAGCGCGAAGAGCTTTCCCTTTTCGATCCCGAAGCTGACATCATCGGAGGCCTTGAAGCTGCCGTAGCTTTTGTTGATGTTCTTCAGCTCAATATACATGAATCACTTTTTCTCCTTTCCGATATACTCCACAATGCTGCGGACAATCAGAATGACAACAGCCAGTATGACGAGAATCGACGAAACCGCAAAGGCGGGCATATATTTGTTGTCGCCGAACAGAATCTCGACCTGAAGCGGCAGTGTGACGGTCTGCCCGCGCAGATGCCCCGACAGAACCGATACCGCGCCGAATTCGCCCATTGCACGCGCCGTGCAGAGCACGATGCCGTACAGCAGCGCCCATCTGATATGGGGCAGCGTGATTTTGCGGAAGATCGTAAAGCCCTTCGCGCCCATCATCGCAGCGGCCTCCTCCTCGTCGGTGCCCTGTGCCTCCAGAACCGGCAGCAGCTCACGCGAAATGAACGGGAATGTCACGAACACTGTCGCGAGAATGATGCCCGGAACGGCATAGACCACGCGCAGATCGTGTTCCTCAAGGAACGGATAGATCGCGCTCTGTCTGCCGAAGGTCAGCACATAGATCAGACCGGCAATGATCGGGGAGACCGTAACCGGCAGATCAATCAGCGTCACAAGGAGCTTTTTTCCGTGAAACCGAAATTTGGTGACTGCCCATGCCGCGAACAGTCCGAATACGGTATTGATGACGACCGCGAATACGGT
This sequence comes from Oscillospiraceae bacterium, assembly GCA_017460835.1. Taxonomy (GTDB): domain Bacteria; phylum Bacillota; class Clostridia; order Oscillospirales; family Ruminococcaceae; genus Firm-04. Next base: position 12,113 of record JAFUAD010000044.1, on the reverse strand, counting down.
CGCTTCGAGCGTCAGATTCAGCGCACTGAACGCATCGGGGTCGGAGATCGCCTCACGGTAGGCTGCAAAGCCCTTCCGCAGCGCCTCCTGAATGACCGTAATCAGCGGGAGCACCAGCATCACGAACAGAAACAGGACGCTGAGGCCGATCAGCAGCCACTTGACGACCGGAGAGGGCTTTGCGCCGACTGTCTGACTTTGCGTTTCCTTTGCCATATCAGTGCCCTCCGTTCAGGATTTTCGAGTTGTGAATCTGAATCAGATTCACAAGGAACAGAATCAAGAACGCGACCGCCAGCATGACCAGCGCGATCGCCGTTGCACTGGAATAATCGTATTCCTGAAGCTCCGCCATGATAATCAGCGGGGTGATCTCGGTCTTGAACGGTTGATTTCCCGCAATGAACACGACGCTGCCGTATTCCCCGAGGCATCTGCCGAAGGCAAGCCCGAAGCCGGTGAAGATCGCCGGACGCAGCTCCGGAAGGATGACCTTCCGGAAGGTCTGCACTCTGCTTGCGCCGAGCATGCCGGCGGCTTCTTCATAAAGCGGGTCGAGCTTTTCCAGAACCGGCTGCACCGACCGCACGACAAACGGGATGCCGATAAAGATCAGCGCAATCGTAATGCCGATTCTGGTATACGCGATTTTGATTCCGAATTTTGCGAAGATTTTGCCGACCGTGCCGGTATCGGCATAAAGTGAGGTCAGAGAGATACCGGCAACGGCGGTCGGCAGCGCGAACGGCAGCTCAATCATGCCGTCCAGCAGGCGTTTCAGCGGAAAATCATAGCGCACCAGCACCCATGCAAGCACCACGCCCATGACCGCATTGATGAGCGATGCGATCAGCGCCGTGAGCAGGCTGACCTCAAAACTCGCGAGCACACGCTTTCTCGTGATGACATGCCAGATCTCGGACGGACTCATCTTTGCCGTGAATACGACAAGCGATGCGAGCGGGATCAGAACGATCAGGCTGAGCAGCGAGAGCGTGACGCCCATTGAGAGCCCGAAGCCGGGTATGATTCTGACCTTCTTTTTCATACGGCCCTTCCTTTAGTTCTGCTCGTAGATCTGGTCGAACAGGCCGCCGTCTGCGAAATGCTTTGCAAAGGCTTCGTCCCAGCCGCCGAAGTCGTTGATCGTCACCAGATTGATGCTCAGATCAAAGACATCGCCGAATTCCGCGAGCACCTGCTCATTGGACGGACGATAGAAGTTCTGGCCTGCGATGCGCTGTGCTTCCTCGGAATACAGATAGTTCAGATATTCCGTTGCAACCTCTCTGGTACCGTTCTTATCGACGACCTTATCGACGATCGCGACGGAGGGCTGTGCGAGGATGCTGATGCTCGGCGTTACGATCTCGTAATCATCCGGATACTCCTTGAGGGAGAGGAATGCTTCGTTTTCCCATGCGAGGAGCACATCGCCCTGCTTGTTTTCAACAAAGGAGTTCGTTGCGCCGCGTGCGCCGGAATCGAGCACGAGCACGTTTTCATAGAGCTTCTTGATATAGGCAAGAACCTGCGTTTCGTCGTTGTTATATTCGCGCTGTGCCCATGCCCATGCAGCGAGGTGATTCCAGCGGGCGCCGCCGGAGGTCTTCGGGTTCGGCGTGATGATGCCCACATCGTCGCGTGCGAGATCGCCCCAGTCCAGAATGTTCTTCGGGTTGCCCTTGCGGACGAGGAACACGATCGTGGAGGTGTAGGGCGAGCTGTCGAGCGGGAACTCGGAGAGCCAGCCCGGCTCGATCAGGCCGGCATCCTCAACCGCCTTGACATCGTATTCCAGCGCGAGCGTGACGACGTCTGCGGGGTTGCCGTTTGCAACCTCCAGCGCCTGCTTGCCGGAGCCGCCGTGCGACTGCGTGATCTCGACAGTGGAGTCATGCTCGGATTCCCAGTGCTTCTTGAATGCCTCGTTGTATGCGACATAGAGCTCGCGGGTCGGGTCATAGGAGACATTGACGATGGAGTAGTGATTGGAGCCGGCAGCCTTGCCGGAGGAGCCGCAGCCCGTCAGGGAAACGGCAGCAGTCAGGAGTGCGCCCGAGAGCGCAAATGCTTTCAGAAGATTCTTTTTCATGATAATATACCTCATTTCAGTTATTTGTAACTTTAAGATGCGGCAGCTTTGCCGCGCTGATCGGATCGTGTATAAGGGGGGTCACATTCGCTCGCTGTGTGCGGCATTGCCCCAACAACGGATCAGACCGCCGGCAGAATGCAGCGGGTTTTCGGTGTAATGCATACGGTTCATCTCCAAACTATCTAATGCATATCGGAATAATCGGTTTACTGTTTATGGTTTGCATTATACCGCACGGCGGGCGGAATGTCAACCCTTTTTTTCGAGTTTCGGAGCTTTACACGAAAGCTTTTTGGATTCAACGGAACGGAATAGACAAATAAAACACATAGGTTTAATAGGAGATAAATCCGTTCGCGCCTGTTGGCTTTGGGGTTGGTAAGCTGTTCATATTGATTTTGGATTCTTCACCGATTTGTCCGACATAATCTTTGACTGGGCGCAGGGGCGCAAACCTGAGAGGGAACCTTCCTTAACTATCCCCTCTCTAGTCCACACCATTATAATTTGAAGGAAAAAGGGACAGGCGGATTATGGGAGCATAAACCAAACGGGCAGCACACTCCTGTGCTGCGGCGGGCAGTGCCCGCTGCCGATTCGCTTCGCACCATAATGAGCGGAGGCGTGTATTTTTTCTCAGCCGAATATGATGGCACGCTTGGGCGTGCACGCGGCAGTGCCCGTATGCGATTCGTGGGAGCATGAACCAAAAGAGCAGCACACTCTTGTGCTGCGTCCTGAATTAGATTGGGCGGATGTGCAAAGAAACCCGCGAAGCCAAAATGGAGGCCGGCACTGCCGGCTCCCCGCCCGGCCGGAAAAATCTGCCGGGGGGTTTCTTTTTTTTCAAAAGTGTGATATAATAGTATTGTATTATGCCGTAGTGTACGGTGAAGGAGGTCATTCCCCTGTGAATCAGAAGGTCTATTCTCTCGGAATTGATGTCGGTTCCACAACAGTCAAAACCGTTGTCATCGACGAAAACAATACAATTCTGTCCCACTGCTATCAGCGCCATTTCTCCCGCGTGCGCGAAACCGTCGCAGAGCAGCTTGGCAATTTGCAGGCGCAGTTTCCCGATGCGCGCTTCCGCGTCTGCATCACCGGCTCGGCAGGGCTCGGCCTTGCCCAGAGTGCCGGCGTCGCGTTCGTGCAGGAGGTTCATGCCGCGTTTCTCGCCGTGAAGGCGGATTACCCGCAGGCGGATGTCGTCATCGAGCTCGGCGGCGAGGACGCGAAGATGATCTTCCTCACAGGCGGCGTCGAGCAGCGCATGAACGGCTCCTGTGCCGGCGGAACCGGCGCGTTCATCGACCAGATGGCAACCTTGCTCGGCATCACCTCCGATGCGATGGATGCGCTCTCGCTGAAGGCGGAAAAGCGCTACCCGATCGCCTCGCGCTGCGGTGTCTTTGCGAAATCCGATGTGCAGCCGCTGCTGAATCAGGGCGCAAAGCGCGAGGATATCGCCGCCAGCATCTTTCAGGCGGTGGTCGATCAGACCGTTTCGGGGCTTGCGCAGGGCAGAACCATCGAGGGCACGGTGCTGTTCCTCGGCGGGCCGCTCTCCTTCTTAAAGGGACTGCGGCAGGCATTCGTCCGGACGCTGAAGCTCGACGACGAGCATGCGATTTTCCCGGAGCATGCGCCGGTTTTCGTCGCATACGGCTGCGCAATGTACGCGGCACAGACGGTTCAGCCGGAGCCGCTCTCGGAGACCTGCAAAAAGATCGCGAATGCCAAAACCGGCGGCAATACCGTCACCAGCGACCCGCTCTTCCGCGACCGTGCGGAGTATGAGGCGTTCATCGCGCGGCACAAGGCCAGCGACCTGCCCTTTGCCGATCTCCACACCGCGACCGGCGACGCCTATCTCGGCATTGACGCGGGCTCGACCACGACAAAGCTCGTGCTGATTACCGAAAACGGCGAGCTGCTGTATCAGTATTACGCGGCAAACCGCGGCCAGCCGCTCGACCGCATCGTACATCAGCTCAAGAATATCTATGCGGAAAAGAATCCTGGTCTGCATATCCGCGCTTCGGCCGTCACGGGCTACGGCGAGGACTTCATCCGCGCCGGCCTCGGCATTGACTTCGGCATTGTGGAGACCGTCGCGCATTTCAAGGCGGCATCCTATTTCTGCCCGGACGTCGATTTCATCATGGACATCGGCGGGCAGGATATCAAATGCTTCAAGATCCGCAATCACAGCATCGACAGCATCATGCTGAACGAGGCATGCTCCTCGGGCTGCGGCTCGTTTATCCAGAGCTTTGCGCAGGCGATGGGCTATGATATCGCGGAATTCTCGCAGCTCGGGCTGTTTGCGAAGCATCCGGTCGATCTCGGCTCGCGCTGCACCGTGTTCATGAACAGCTCGGTCAAGCAGGCGCAGAAGGACGGCGCGACCGTTGAGGATATCTCGGCGGGGCTCTCCGCGTCGATCATCAAAAATGCAGTCTATAAGGTCATCCGCGCAAAATCCGTCGAGGAGCTCGGCAAAAATATCGTTGTGCAGGGCGGCACCTTCCTGAATGACGCCGTGCTGCGTTCCTTTGAGACAGAGCTCGGCAGGCCCGTCATCCGTCCGGCGATCTCCGGGCTGATGGGTGCATTCGGTGCGGCGCTTTATGCAAAGGAGCATGCGCCGGAGCAGACCACGACCATTACCGCAGAACAGCTCGCGAATTTCACCTATACGACCCGCAATGCGAAATGCGGCGGCTGCACGGCGCACTGTGCGCTGAATGTCGTCATCTTCCCCGGCGGCGGCAGATATATCTCCGGAAACCGCTGCGAGAAGGGCGCGGGCAAAAAGAAAACCGAGGAGATCCCGGCGCTGTACGATTACAAATATCAGAAGATTCTGGAATGTGCGGAGAAGAAGCCGGCCGGGAAGCCGGTCGCGACCGTCGGGCTGCCGCTGGCGCTCTCCTTCTATGAGCAGATGCCCTTCTGGACGACCTTCTTCACAAAGCTCGGATTTGCGGTCAAAATCTCGCACGAGAGCAGCCGCGATGTCTACTATAAAGGGCAGCACACCATTCCGTCGGATACGGTCTGCTATCCCGCAAAAATCGCGCACGGACATATCGAGGACCTGCTTGAGCAGCGCGTGGACTTCATCTTCTGGCCGTGCATGAGCTACAATTTCGACGAGGGCGAGAATGACAACCACTACAACTGCCCGGTCGTCGCGTATTACCCGGAGCTGCTGCGCGCCAATAACAGCCGGCTGACGCAGAAAAACTTTATCGCGCCCTACCTCGACCTCAACCGGAAGAGCGGCATGCGGAAAACGCTGAAGCAGGCGCTGAGCCGCTTCCGCTATCCGGGCGACCTGAAGGCGGCGCTGGAGGCTGCCTACACCGCACAGGAGGAATACCGCCTGCTGGTTGCCCGCGAGGCGCGCCGCACCGTCGCGAAGGCGCGCGCGGAGGGCAGAAAGATCATCGTGCTCGCCGGCAGACCGTATCACATCGACAAGGAGATCAATCACGGCATCCACAAGCTGATTACCAGCCTCGGCATGGCGGTCATCAGCGAGGATTCGATCGCGGCGCTCGGACACGCCGGAAAGCTCGGCGTCCTGAACCAGTGGACCTATCACGCAAGACTCTACCGTGCAGCGCGGTTCGTCACGACACAGCCGGATATGCAGCTCGTGCAGCTCGTGTCCTTCGGCTGCGGCATTGATGCCGTCACGACCGACGAGGTGCGGACAATCCTCGAAAGCGGCGGAAAGCTCTATACCCAGCTCAAGATCGACGAGATCACGAACCTCGGCGCGGCAAGAATCCGCCTGCGCAGCCTCGTTGCGGCGATGGAGGAAAATCCCGCAAAGGCGCCCGCAAAGCGCCGGACGGCAGCCGTGAAGCGGGTTCCGGTGACCGTATGAACCGGAAGCAGATCTGTGCCTGCACAGCGGCGGCGGGGGCTGCCGCGCTCGGTGCATGGGCAGCTTATGAAAATACGGCGATGCTCTGCGTGCGCGAATACCGCGTACCGATTGCCGGACTGCCGCGGCTCGTGCAGATTTCCGACCTGCACAGGCGCCGGTTCGGGGAACATCAATGCCGCCTGCTGAAAGCGGCTGCGGAACAGGCGCCGGAGCTCATCGTCATCACCGGCGATCTCATCTCCCGCACAGAGACCGATTTCACGGAAACCGCGCGTTTTCTGCGAAATCTCTGCGAAATCGCGCCGGTACTGACCGTCTGCGGGAATCATGAGGTCGATCTGCCGCCGGAGGCCTATGCGGCATACCGGAGGGCAGTCGCAAACAGCGGCGCGGTGCCGCTCGACCGCAAAATGCGGAAAATCGGCGGGGTGACCTTTGCAGGGCTGCATCTGCCGCCGGATTATTACCGCGGCGGCGGGATGCTCGGCTTCACCGGAAAGAGAACCTGCACCGCAGAGACCCTGCGCGCACAGTTCGGGGAATGCCCGCCCGGAACGGTGCTGCTCGCGCACAACCCGCTCTGGTTTCCTGCCTATGCGGAATGGGGCGCGGCGCTGACGCTTTCGGGGCATGTTCACGGCGGGGCGGTGCGGCTGCCGGGAATCGGCGGGGTGCTCTCGCCGGAGCGGACATTTTTTCCGCGCTATGACAAGGGATTTTTCACGATCGGAGATTCCGCGATGATTGTCAGCGGAGGGCTCGGCAAGCTCCGTCTGTTCAATCCGCCGGAAATCTGTGCGATTTCTGCGACAAACACGGATGCTCCGTCATGAACTGAAACGCCCTTGCTCTGTATTCTGACGGCAAGGGCTGTGCTTTTTTTGAGAGGATATCGGAATCATGACATATAACCAGACTTCTGAGAAATGCCCGGTCTGCGGGGAGGCGGTACTGCCGGGACAGCTCCTGTGTCCGGCATGCGGCTGCAATATTCCGGATTTTGCGCCGGAGCCTGCCGCAGTGCCGGTGCCGGTTTACCCGGTTCCGCAGAGGCAGCGGCTCCGCCCGGCAAGACCCGCAGGGCTGGTGCTCTGCCTGCTCTCGGTGCTGCTCTGCATCCTCGGGGCCGTGTGCATCCGGAGCGACACGCTGCAAAAATCCGCCGAGACGATCCGGGTCTGCCGCGATGCAAAGAAGGAGCTCCGCAATGCCGCAAACAGCTCGCCCTATCTCAGTCCCACGACCTATGACCCGCTGATTCGGAGATACGATCAAAAGCAGGAAAAGGCGGAAAAGGAGCTGAGGAAAATCCGGAGCGGCGCGCTGCTGCTTTGGGGCATCGGCGCCTTCATGGGCTTCGGCGGATGCACGCTGCTCTATCTCAGCAGAAGGGAGGGCGGCATATGGAAGTGGTAACCTGTCAGGGCTGCGGCATGCAGTATCCGGCAAAGGATGCCTTCTGCCCGTACTGCCGCTTCATCCGCATGGAAGCGGTTTCGCCGGTGCCGGAAAAGCGCGGGGTGCCGGTGCTGCGGCTCATCTGCGGCGGCGCACTGCTGACCGCGGTGATCTGCCTTGCCGTCATTCTTGCCTCGTGGAACGGGTCGTCTGAGTATCGCTTCCTTGAGCCGAGAACCGGAACGCAGTCCTATCGCAGCGAAAGCAGCGCCCCCTCCCGCAGCTACGGGAATTCCGATTCCGGAGCCGGCGGGTACAGCACCTATGACACCTATGACCGGAGCAGTGCCGAGAGCAGGGCGCGGTCTTATCTGCAATCGGGCAGCTTTTCGCGCTTAGGGCTCATCAAGCAGCTCAAATATGAGGGCTTTTCCGAGGCGGAGGCAGAGCGGGCGGTTGACCGCTGCGGCGCCGACTGGAATGAGCAGACGCTGAAAACAGCGAACTCCTATCTGAATCTGTCGGGCGGCTTCTCGGAGGACGGGCTGCGCCGTCAGCTCAAATATGAGGAATTTACCGAGGAGCAGGTCTCATACGCAATGAACCGCTGCCATGCGGACTGGAATGCACAGGCAGCAAAGGCGGCACAGTCCTATATGCGCACATTTCCGGACTGGACGCGGTCTGAGCTGCTCGATCAGCTCAAATATGAGGGCTTCACCGCATTGCAGGCGTCCTACGGCGCAAACAGCGTGCGCTGAGGCAGGCAAATGAAAAAAAGAGGGATCAATATGCAGCAGGATGAACAAAATGAAAGACTGGAACAGAGCCTTGAACAGGTCGAGGCGCGGAAAACGAGCTTTTCCGAGCTTCCGCCCTATCAGAAGCCGAAGCTGATGCAGCGCATCGGCAAAAAGCGCACCTACTGGTATGTGCAGCCCTTCGGCGAGGCGCAGAATGCGTATAATGCCGCGGCTGCCGAGGCGCTCTCTGCCCTGACAAAGCAGGTGCAGCGCTTGCAGGCGGAGCTCAACGCCCTCACGGAGCAGAGCGGGCAGGAGCTCGCCGCACTCCGGCAGGAGCAGCGTCAGGCAATAGCCCGCACACAGAATGAGCAGAGTGAGACCGTGCGGCAGCTTGCAGCGGCGCTCGACGGCAGTCTTGCGGCAGCCGCGCCGGAGTGCCGGACTGCGGCAGGCAGGGCACCGCTGACCGCGCTCACACCGATCGGGACAGAGGCGCTGTTCCGCGAGTACCATGCCGTGCAGCAGGCAGAGGGGCAGGCGCAGACCGATGCCGCCCTGCATGCGCTGGAGGAGCGCTATGCACAGCAGCTTCACGATCAGCTCGAAAAAACACGCACCGCTGCGGAAAACCGGCGCATTGCCGTGATCTGCCGCGAAAACGGGGCGGCAGAATCCGTCCGGGAGGCTGAGGCGCTGTTTGCGCTGATGCAGCGCGCCGGCCGGTATCCGGTCTGTCTGCTGTATGTATTGCCTGCGGGCAGCCCTGCCGCGCAGAAGGGCAATGTATACCGTGTGCCGGAAAACCGCCTGAGCGACTGGGTCAGTGTCACGGAGCCCGCTTTGCTGATTATCTGCGAGGCGGCGCCGGAGCTGCTGACGGCGGGCAATCAATGCCTGCTGCTGCGCAATGCACTGGTCTGCCTGAGCGGGCAGAATCCCGTACAGGGGCTCGGCGGCAGCAAAATGCAGGAGCTGCTGCATCTGAACGACTGCGGCCTGCACCGCTACTGCACCGCGTCTGCCTATGCGGCGGATGTGCTGGAGGCATACGGCTTCCGGCGCCCGGGTGTGCTGTATCCGGTTCCCGATTCGGCTGACAGCGCGCTGACCCGCCGCCCGCGTGCCTTTGATCCGGAGCGGTTTACCGTCGGCTTTGCATGTGCGCCCGAAGCGCCGCAGCAGTCCGATGCCCGCGGCATTCCCGTGCTCTGTGATACCGTCCGGGAGAATCCGGATATCCGCTTCCTGATTCTCTGGGACAGCAGCGTTCCGGTTCCGGAGGCGCTGAAATCCGCACACAACACCGATATCCGCACGGGAAATTGCGACAGGGCTGCATTTTTCAGCGACATTGACTGCATTCTGGTGCCGTTTGCGGAGCAGGACGGAAACCCTGCCTGCCCGCGGATTGCCTTTGAGGCGATGCTGCTCGGCATTCCCGCGGCGGTGACGCCGGTCTCCGGCATTGCCGGGGCGGTCGCGGAAAGCGGAATGGGCATTGTAACGGACGGCACCGATGCTGCCGCGATCGGCAGGGCGCTGCTGCAAATCAGCGAACAGTATCCCGCATTCAGCGAGCTGCGGCGGCAGGAGAAGCTCCGCAGCCTGAGCGGTGCAAACGGGTTTGTCCGCGATGCCGAGGCGCAGCTCGCCGGAAGCATGCCGCAGCCTGTGCATACGATGTTTGAATGGGATCGCCAGCTCAAGCTGAAATCGCAGCATCTTCTGAAGGGACAGGCGGCGCTGAAGGCATATTTTCAGCGGCGCACGGCGGACACGGCTGTGTATCCGCAGAACTGCTTTGACGAAATGGAGCGGATCAGTGTGCGGAGCCTGCTGCGGCATCTCTGCGGCACACAGAACGAACTGCGGCTGCTCGATCTGATGAGCGGGGAGGGAAGGCTTCTCCGGGAGCTGCTCCCCTTCGGAAGCTGCACGGCATATGAGCCCTCGTCCGCGATGATGAACCGGCTGCGGGCGCAGTTCCCCTCCGGCGTGACGCTGCACGAGGCAGACCCGCTCTCCGGGGGCATCAGCGGGCAGTATGACGTCATCACGGTGTTCCGGCTGATCCGGCATTATGAATACGGCACGCGGAAAAAGCTCTGGGCGCTCCTGCGCGGGGCGCTGGCGGAAAACGGCCTGCTGCTGTTTGATGTCCCGAACCGGCGCTTCCAGCTTCCGTACCGCGCCAAAAACGGCTGGGATCAGTGCCCTGTTTACGATATTTTCTGGACGAAGGAATCCGTTGCAGAGGAGCTCGCCGCAAACGGGCTGAAGCTCACGGCACTGGTTCCGGTCGGGCAGGGGCTGTATCCGCTGCCGGCGGAGTACCGCGGCGAGCCGGTGACATGGACCGCCTGCGCCGTCAGAGCATAAAATCCTATGAGAAAAGAGGTTTTGCAGCATGAGTACACCGGAGCAGGAATCCGTCACGGAGCGCGGCAATCCGCGGAAGCCAGAGGGCGAATACGGCAGACAGATGCTCACGCGGATGAATGAATCACACGCGGCGGTCACGGAATGGGGGCTCTCCTTCCTTGATCTGCACGCAGATCACCGCGTCCTCGATATCGGCTGCGGCGGCGGTGCGGCGCTCAGGCGCATGGCACAGACCGTCACGGCGGGGCACCTGACCGGCGCGGACTATTCGCCGGTTTCCGTCGAGACCGCCAAAGCGTTCAATGCGGACGCGATCGCGGCGCAGCGCATGGAGATCATTGAGGCATCGGTCGAGGCGCTGCCCTTTCCCGATCGCAGCTTTGACCGGATCATTACGGTCGAGAGCTTTTACTTCTGGCCGTCGCCCGCGGAGAATCTCGCGGAGGTGCGGCGCGTCCTGAGGCCGGACGGGCGGTTTCTGCTGATCGCGGATATCTACGACAGCGGCAGCCTGCCGGAGTCCGATCTCGAAAACATCCGCAAATATCAGCTTTTCAACCCGACACCGGAGCGGTTCCGGGCACTGTTTCAGGAGGCAGGCTTCCCGGATATCCGGGTTCACCTCTCGGAGAACGGAAAGCCGTGGATCTGCGTCGAAGCGCGGAATGAAAAAGGAAAGGAGCCATCATCATGAAACCCGGAATTCTTTTTATGGCGGAAATGGGAACCGGCGTTGTGATCCTGCTGGTCGGCGGCTTTATTGCGCTGATTGTCGTGCTGGCAATCGTCGGCAAGCGCGCGACGGACAAGAGCATCGCACAGGGCAAAATGCTCAAGCGCTCCAGCGATTTTATGGAGTATGCGGAGGTTTTCACCACAAGGCCGCTGCCGTTTCAGGAGCTTGCCAATCAAGTGAAGCAGATTCAGATTGACCGCCTGAAGATCGAAATGAAATTCAGTCAGTACGGCGCAACATTTGTGTGCTCGCCGGGATTTATCTCCGGCTGGACCGCGAGCCTGAATGAGCTTGAGGTGCCGGACGGACGAACCGATATCAGCAGATTCCGGTTTGAGTTTACGCACTGGACCGAGAAAAACGGCTCGGCGGAGGGCGGCTCGCTGATGAACCGGTTTCTGACCGAGATCGAAAAGGCCGTGCTGACCTGCGACTGGAATGCGACGGTTCACTCGCGGCCGCTGAAGATCCAGTCCAAGAGAAGCTTCTTCTGAGGGGGGTACAGGGATGAATCCGATTGTTTTTTCCGTGACGGCAATCGACACCAATTTCATTATTTTTATTGCTGCGGTCATCATTGTGTTTATCGGCCTGCTGATCCGGTATGTCGTGAACGGCATGCTCGACAAGACCTTCCATTCCATCGAAAAGGCTGTGACGACGCGGAACAGCGTACCGAATTCGCCGCAGGAGCAGCGCCTCGCCGACCGCTATGCAGGCGTCTGGGCGCCGCCCGGCATGCAGCAGCCCGCATATGCACCGCAGCAGCCCGTTTATGCGCAGCAGCCGCAGGCTGTACCGCAGCAGCCCGCTCCTCAGCCCGCAGCACCGGCACAGCCGCCGGTCAAG
>JAFUAD010000043.1 GCA_017460835.1 Oscillospiraceae bacterium | reverse complement strand
TATATATATTGTACAGTTTGCCGGTTGATTTTTTGGAAAATATTTGCTATAATGTTAATGAGGGCAGATGTGCCCATCGGAATGTGAGAGGAGGACTTGAGGATGAAAAGAGGAAATCGTTTCATTGCCATTTTGTCTGCTGCTGTTATGAGCATCAGTCTGAGCGGCGTCTCGGCGGGCGCGGACTATGAGCCGTACTATGCAGGATATTCATTTGAGGATGCGTTTCAGGATTATCTGGGACAGTACGGACTGCATCACTATGAGGGGCTGGGCGTTCTGAAGGATGTGTTCAGGGGCGAGGTCTATTATTCCGATCAGGCACTTGAGCTTGATATTCTCCAGCCGCCCTACGCAGAGATCATTATGCGGACTGATATCAGTGCGGAAGAATCGGCTGCAAAGCTCTGGGACATTCTTGACACCTATTTTGAGGGTGAAGAAACAGAGAAAAGGTACGATGCGCAGACCGGCACGACAAACTATATTGCCGGCGGGAAAAAATATTTCCAGTACAGCGCGGGAAAGCAGCCTTACGGACAGATTTACAATCAGGATTTTACAACATCGTTTTCTGACGGGATCATAGCGAAGCTGCTGGAAGAAGAACTGATTACCAAATATCAAGCATGGGATTTCAGTATCAGTGATTGGCATGTATTTACAGACGGATGCCTGTATTACCGTTCAACTGACGAAGATGCAGTCCGTGCATATCTGGAAGCGCATCATCCGTCCTATCAGTTTTATCACAGGGACGGAGACACATACGGATTCTTTGTTGCACCGGAGGGTGTAACGGACTGGAGCAGCACAAATTCCGCTTCCCCGAATGTGAAATTTACAAAGGAAGAACAGCTCATGCTGTGGGAAGAAATCTATCGCGATCTCAATGTCTTTGTCGATCTGAACAACTATGTTTGGTCGGTGGGTTCAGCCGGAGAGCATGCAAGCGGATATACTGCCGCCTTGATCCGCGGCGATCTGGATATCGACGGTGCGGTGGATGTGACCGATGCAGTAAAGCTGCTGCGTCTGATCAATGAGGACGAGACCCTGCGCATTACGGATGACGGCATTGACAACGCCGATTTCAACCGCGATGAGCTCCTGAATATGGAGGATTTCCGCAGCATCATGCGGTATCTTGCCTATCTTCCGGAATGAAATTTACAACACGATAACCCCGGCTGAGCCGGGGTTTTTTCGTTTAAATCAGCAGATGCGGGGGAGCAGCTCACCCTTTGGCTGCGGCAGAACGGTCTGTGTCCCGATCTCGGTTTCAACAATTACCTTGCCCGCATTTTCTTCTGTCACTTTGCCGATAATCGCGGCATTTGCAGAATATTTGCCGGCTCTGAGCGCAGCGACAAGCGCTTCTGCATGCTCCTGCGGCGCGAAGATCACAAGCCGCCCCTCGCAGGCAAGATACAGCGGGTCCAGTCCGAGCATCCCGCATACGCCCCTCACACGCGGGTCAACCGGCACACTCGCAGCATTCAGCGTGATGCCGACCTGACTCTGCCCCGCGATCTCATACAGCACCGTGCCGACGCCGCCGCGCGTGGCATCGCGGATGACATGGATTTCATCGGTGACGCGGTACAGGCTTTCGACCGTGCCCCAGAGCGGCGCGCAGTCGCTGTCCACATCGGATTCGATGCCGAAATCATTGCGCGCAATGAGGATGGTGCAGCCGTGCCTGCCGACGTCGCCGGTGACGATGACGGCATCGCCGGGTTTTGCGCGTGTGCCGGAGGTATTTGCCTGCGGCAGGATCTCGCCGATGCCGGTCGTGTTGATGAACACGCCGTCACACTGACCCTTTCCGGCAACCTTCGTATCGCCCGCGACAATGCGGACGCCCGCCTCCTTCGCGGTTTTCTCCATTGCCGCCGCGATTTCCTCCAGCGCATCGAGCGGGAAGCCCTCCTCGATGACAAAGGCGCAGGTCAGATAGAGCGGCCTTGCACCCATGCAGGAGAGGTCGTTGACCGTCCCGCAGATCGACAGCTTGCCGATGTTGCCGCCCGGAAATTTCCACGGCGATACAATGAAACCGTCGGTTGAGGTCGCGATTTTACCGGCCGGCTGCGGCAAAACAGCGGCATCGTCGCCGGTAAAGAGCGGGTTTGCGAAATGCGCCTTGAATACGCGGTCGATCAGTTCATTGGTCTGTGTGCCGCCCGCGCCGTGCGCAAGCGTGACTGTGTTCTCGTTCATAAAGATGCTCCTTATTCTGTGATTTCAAAGCAGCCCATAAAGCCGGTCAGCTTCGTGCCGATATCGGCGCCGGGCGGCAGCAGCGCGAGCGCGACCTGATACGGCTCTGCGCTGTCATTGTCGAGCTGCTTCAGATAGGCGTAATCGCCGCTGATTTCCGATATGATATACTCGTGCGGTTCCATTGTGCTTCCTTTCAGATCGGCTTTGCAAAGAGCTGTGTGCGCTCTCCGCGGATGGTTTCCGCCTCTGCGATCTTTTCAAATCCGTATTTTTCATACAGTCCGCGTTCATCGCTGGTCAGATAAACCTGCGTGAATCCGCATTTGCCTGCATATGCCGCTGCCGCTTTTATCATCTGCTCTGAGATGCGTCTGCCGCGGTGTGCCTCGTCAACGAATACAAATCCGATAAACGGCGAGAATGCGCAATCGTCGGGCATTTCGTCCTTTTCGGTCAGCGTGCAGAAGCCGACGGGATTCCCGTTTTCATATGCCGCAAAAACGCGCTCCCAGTCTGCAAAGCGGTTCTCCCGCATCAGCCCCGCGCAAGGAATGCGCCCGCACGCCATGAGACCGATTCCGCGTATTCTGCGAGAGCGAGCCAGCGTGAATCCGCCGCGTGCAGTGGTTCAATCTGCATACTGATAATACGCAGAGCAGGCGCCCTCGTCGGAAACCATGCATGCGCCGACCGGATGCAGCGGCGTGCAGACCTTTCCGAACACCTTGCAGTCCGAGGGCTTGCATTTGCCCTGCAAGACCTCTCCGCAGCGGCATGCCGGGTTCGGTCTTCCGGTGATGACCGGCATATTGAATTTGATTCTCGCGTCATAGCCGGCATATTCCGCCCGCAGCTTCATGCCCGACTGCGGAATCATCCCGAGGCCGCGCCATTCGCTGTCGCAGGGCTCCATGACTTCCTGCATCATGCGGATAGCGGCGGGATTGCCCTCGTCCTTTACAACACGCGGATAGCAGTTCCGGAAGAACGGCTCACCGGTGCCGAGCAGCCTGATCGTGACGGCAAGCGCTGTCATCAGCTCGCTGGCGGTGAATCCCGCAACGACGCCGGAAACACCCTGCTTTTCGCAGAGCTCCCTGCATACCGCATTGCCCGTGATCGCATTGACATGCCCCGGATAGAGAAACGCATCCGCCGCGCCGACCAATGCCTGATAGGCGTTCGGCATGGTCTTGTTTGCGGTCAGCAGAGAGAAATTCCCAAGGCCCGCTTCCTTTGCCTGTTTTGCCGCAAGACATGCAGAGGGGGTCGTGGTCTCGAATCCCACGGCAAGGAACACGACCTGCCGCTCCGGGTTCTGTTTTGCGAGCTCGACCGCATCGAGCGGGGAGTAGACCGGTTTCACTTCGGCGCCCTTTGCGCGCGCCCCGGCAAGGCTCATTTCCGTCCCCGGTACGCGGATCAGATCGCCGAAGGTGCAGATGATACACTGCTTTTCGAGCGCGAGCCAGCATGCCTCGTCGATAAAGCCGACCGCCGTCACGCAGACCGGACATCCGGGGCCTGAGATCAGCTCGATCTGCGGCGGGAGCAGCTTGCGCAGCCCGAGACGGAAAATCTCGTGCGTGTGCGTGCCGCAGACCTCCATGATCCGCAGGGGCTTCCCGTCATAGGATGTGATGATGTCCCGAGCGGCTTCCATGCTCTTGTTCACAGCAGCTCCTCCATGACCTCAGCGGCCTCCTGTTCATCGTCCTCGCTGATTTTTGCGATCGCGACACCGGCGTGAACCATGATGTAATCGCCGGGCTCCAGATCCTCCAGAATGCCCGCGCTGACCGTTCTCTGGGCACCGTTCGCATCAATCAGAGCGGCGCCGTTTGTCACATTGACAACTCTTGCAGATAATCCGACACACATAATCAATTCCTCCTATTTTTTCACAGTCGGGGACTGTTCCGCCCCCGGATTCATAACACCGAAAAATGCCTGACCGATGCAGATGCCGCCGTCGTTCGGCGGGATCAGGCTGTGCAGCAGTACGCGGAAGCCGGCAGCGCGGAGCTTCTGCTCTGTCATGGCAGTCAGCAGGCGGTTCTGGAATACGCCGCCGCTTAAGGCACAGATGCCGATACCGGACTGCTCCCGCAGGATGATGCATGCAGAAACGATCATATCGCAGAGCGCTGCGTGGAACGAAAAGCTCAGCGTATCGCGCCGCTCCGGGTGCTGCATCATGATCTCTGCAATGCGTTTCACCGTTTCCGTCGTATTCAGCGTCAGGAAGCCGCCGGATTCGGTCACAGAGCAGGGGAGTGCCGGTGCGCTGTATCCGTTCTGCTTGCAGTACGTTTCCGCAGCGTACATCAGCGCGGTCGATGCCTCGCCCTCAAAGGTGCTGCATCGCCGGATGCCGGTGATCGCAGAGACCGCATCGAAAATTCTGCCGCAGCTTGTCGAGCGCACGCTGTTGACATGCAGCCTGCTCATATTGCCGATGACACGCGCTTCCTGCTCAGTGCAGATGCCGAGTGCGGCACACTGCTCCGGGCTCTCCAGCAGCGCAGCCGCAATGCGCCAGCCCTCCTTTGCGGAGAGATCGCCGCCGGTCTGCATAAACGGCCGGACGCTGCCCGCGCGCTGATAGCCGTGCGGGTCACAGATCAGCAGCTCGCCGCCCCAGACCGTGCCGTCGTCGCCGTAGCCGGTGCCGTCGAAGCTGATGCCGATGACCGGCTCCGTGCAGCCGTTTTCCGCCATGCACGAGAGAATGTGCGCGTAATGGTGCTGCACGCGGATCAGCGGAATGCAGCGCTCCTTCGCGAGCTCCTCCGCGACGGTCACCGTGTTGTAGAGCGGGTGCGTGTCGCAGATGACTGCCTCCGGCTCCGCTTCGAGCAGCCCGCACAGTCTTGCAGCGGATTCTTTCAGTGCGTTGACGGTTCTGAGGTCTTCCGTGTCGCCGATATAGGGCGAGGCATAGAGCATGCCGTGCCGCGCGATGCAAAAGCTGTTTTTCAGCTCGCCGCCGACTGCAAGCACCTGCCGCTCTCCGGCATGCTTCAGCATGACCGGCAGCGGCGCAAACCCGCGCGAGCGCCGGATCATATACGGCCCGCCGTTCAGCCAGTCGCAGACGGAATCGTCGGCGCGGATGAGAATCTCGCGGTTGTGCGTTAAAATCAGGTCGCAGAAGCCCGCGATCTCCTTTTTTGCGTCTTCATCATTGCGGCAGATCGGTGCGCCGCGGGCATTTCCGCTTGTCATCACCATGCAGTCGGTCATTTCGATGCCATCCGGATAATCAAACAGCAGCATGTGCAGCGGTGCATAGGGCAGCATGACGCCGACAGTCCGGTTATCCGGCGCGATCTGCGGCGAAACGGACATAGAATCACGCTTTTCGAGCAGCAGAATCGGCTTCTGCCAGCCGGTCAGGAGGGCTTCCTGTCCGTCCTTTATGATGCATTCGCGTTCTGCGGTTTGCAGATCCTTCATCATGACCGCAAAGGGCTTCATCGGGCGGCGCTTCAGCGCGCGCAGGCGGCTGACTGCCGTCTCATTTTTCGCATCGCAGCAGAGATGAAACCCGCCGATGCCCTTGACTGCGGCGATTTTTCCCTCCATGATCGCACGCCGGACTGCCGTGATCGCATCCCCGCCGCGCAGCTCAGTTCCGAGCACGAAAACCTCAGGGCCGCAGTCGCGGCAGCAGACCGGCTGTGCGTCATAGCGCCGCGATCTGGGATCGTGATACTCCGCGCTGCATGCTTTGCACATCGGGAAGCGCCGCATGGCCGTGCGCTCGCGGTCATACGGCATCGTATCGAGAATTGTCAGGCGCGGGCCGCACTGCGTGCAGTTGATGAACGGGTGCAGATAGCGCCGGTTCTGCGGGTCAAACAGCTCCTTTTTGCAGGCTTCACAGGTCGCGATATCGGGCGATACGAAGATTCTGCCGTATTCCTTTTCGCTTTCAATGATCGAAAACCGGCTGAAATCCTTTCCGGAATCCTCCGTATATTCGGCGGAATCGAGGCTCAGCACCGTTGCCCGCTCCGGCGGATGATCGCGGATTGTATCGGCAAATGCAGCGAGCTGCTGCGGCGTACCCTCCGCGATGATCTCCACATAGGAGCCCTTGTTTGCGACGGTGCCGGTAATGCCGAGCCGCTCTGCGGTCACCGCTGTAAAGGGGCGGAAGCCGACGCCCTGTACAATGCCGTAAACGTGATATGTTACTCTCATAATGCCCTCTTTAGCTCAGGCTGCCCGATTCGCGGGCGCAGCCGGATACGGCATAATGCGGAAAATCAATCCATTCGCCGGCAAAGCGCGGGACGATCCGCCGCATGACAGCATCGGCGATGATGACATCATAGCGCTCCGCCGCCTGCACGAGCGTCTCCTCCTCGGCAATCCGGAAATCACCCGGCAGCGCATATTGCTTCTCCTGCTTGAACCATGCAGCGCAGTCTGCTTCGCAGTCTGTGAGATGCTCGCGCAGGGCATTTGCCGCAAACTGCTGGTGGATGATGAGCACCCGTTTTCCGCGCAGGGCGGATGCCGCCCGGACGGTTTCCGCCGGGAGACAGGGATAGCCGACCGAAAACGGCGTTCCGAAGTTTTTTTGCAGATATTGCGCCGCTTTTAAGCCGGACGGCGCAATGACCAGCAGCGATTCACATTCCGATGCCCGGATGACGGCTTCGAGCCCGCTGTCCATGCCGAAGCAGGTGATCTCGCTGTATCCCTTTCCGCTCAGGCTGCGGAGCAGCGGCTCTGCGGTTATGAATCCGGTGTTGAGCGGGGTCACGCCGATCACGCCGAGTGAGCCGGGCTTTACCGGGTACTGTTCCGCTGCAAATCTGCGGAACAGCGTATCGTATGCCAGCGCCTCGCCGTAGTCATAGCGCCTTGTTCCGTCGGTTTCAAGGGTTAGGCAGGGGAGCCCGGTTTTGCGCTCAGACATGCGCTCCAGTGCATGAAAATCGGTTGCGATGACAGCCGGAACCGGCGTCCCGACGATCGCAGTAAACGGCGCGTCGATCTGCCCGCAGATCAGCGAGAGCTTGTGTACGAGCAGGTCATCCCGCCCGAGAATCGCGTCCATATCCCGCAGCCCGGCACTGAACAGCGCGGATTTTTTCGTATGCCAGCGCGGTTCGTCAAATCCGCAGACATTGCCCGCACAGCCGCCGGCATCGCAGATGACCGTGATGCCGCCCATTTCATAGAGCACGCCGCAGGCGCCGGAATCGTCCGGCGCAAGGGGAGACATATGTTTCAAGAGCTTTTTCATGCGTTCTCCTTCCTGCGGCTTTCCGATAATGCGGAATCGAGCCCGTCTAGCAGCATCAGCACGCCCTGATATCCGAACGGCTGCGTCTCCTCCTGAAATCCGATGCCCGGCAGATCGGGGTGATAGTACATCGCATCGTTTCCGATCACCGCGTCGATCTCGCAGCCACGCCGGTAGTTCAGCATGCTCGGTTCGAGATTCGAGAAAATGCGGGTATCGGGCGAGCGCTCGGCGATTCGCTTGACGAACACGAAGTTCCGCTCGCCGATTGTTCCGTAAATTTCCGCGACCTGATGCCCGTATTCGATCAGCGAAAGCGCGAGCTCAAAGCTGTCCGCATTGAGACACTCCCCGACAGCAAAGCGCAGGGAGCCGTATGTTTGGCGAAAATCGGAAATGCGTTTTTCTGCTTTTTCATAATAAGCCGAATCGTCCAGCTCCGCGCCGATCGCCTGACCGAGCAGGCGGTACTGCGTCCGGATTTTTTCAATGCGGAACAGGCGGGTCATCTCAACGAACGGGATGCCGAGTGTTTTCTGCATATCCTGTGCCGCATAGCGCGCCTCTGCATTCAGCACGATGCTGAAATTTGCGCGGGAGATCTGTTCGTATTCGGCAAAGCTCCTGCACCGCCCGATCTCATGAATTTTGCGGATTCCGGCGGAATGCAGCAGTTCATACAGCTCGCAGGCATCGTCCAGTGCGGAAAAATATCCGAGCAATGCGCATTCATTGGAAATACGCTTCTGGGGTTTGAGCAGGGAATACACGGACTTCCGCACCAGTGCCATCGGCGGCAGACGCTTTTCGCGTGTCAGCGCATACATATATGCCGGAATCGACGGGATGCCGGAGGCATCCTCGCAGCTCCGGCAGATGCGCTCCATGTCCGTGCCGAGGAGCGCATCGACGCAGGTGACGCATATGACGATCGCAGACGGTTTTTTTTCAGATTCTTCTGCGATTTCCGCACATGCCTGCGGAATTTTATTCAGGTATCTGCCGGTGACGATATCCGTGTCATCGAGCAGCAGATAGAAGAAACGCTCGCTGTATCCGAGCTCATTGAGCAGCGCAGTATTGCGGCCGCAGCAGCCCGGCGCGACCAGCAGCATGACCGATTCCGGTATGACGAGCCCTGCGCGCTTGACGCCGAAGCCCTTTGCGCCGGGGGAGTTGTAGTCGAGTGTCGCAGGGGAGCTGTAAATCATATGCTTTGCCGAGCTGAGCTCGTCCGGGATATCCCCGAGCCCGCGTGCGGCAAGCTCTGCGGCGGTGATCGAGTAAGCGTTATGCATGATTCGCGTCCTCCGCAATCAGCTTTTTTGCCAGAGCGAGAAAGCGCTGTGCCGCTTCGCAGTCCGGCGCGCCCTCGATGACGGTCTTTCCCGTATCCTCACAGCGGATGATATCATCCGAGCGCGGGATATCTGCCGTGATCTCCAGCCCTGCGGAATCCGCAAAGGCGCGCACCTTTGCTTCCTCGTCCTCCACGTTCCGGCGGTTGAGAATGATGCCGCGCACCTTCGCATAGCTTCTGTCAGCAAAATTCCGCACGGCATTGCAGATATTGTTTGCGGCATAGAGCGCCATTTTTTCGCCGGAGGTCACGATCAGCACCTGCTCTGCATAGCCCTCGCGGATCGGTGCGGCAAATCCGCCGCAGACCACATCGCCGAGCACATCGTACAGCACGACGTCCGGCTGATACTGCTCAAACAGATCAAGCTGCTCCAGCAGGCGGAAGGTCGTGATGATGCCGCGGCCTGCGCAGCCGAGACCCGGTGTCGGGCCGCCGGTCTCGATGCAGAGCACGCCGCCGAAGCCGCTGCGGGAGATCTCCTCCGCCGATTCCGGGTCATCGTTGTGCGTCCGCATATAGTCCATGACCGGAGTGACCGGCGTACCGCCGAGCAGATTGATCGTGGAGTCCGCCTTCGGGTCGCAGCCGATCTGAATGACCCGCTTGCCGAGCGTGGCAAATGCCGCGGAGAGATTTGCAGTGCAGGTCGATTTGCCGATGCCGCCCTTGCCGTAAATTGCAATTTTAATCATAAAAGTCTCACCTTTTATCGCGAATAATCAAAGTGCAGGAGATCGGGGATGCGCGTATCAAAGCAGCGCCCGGAGAATGCGAAATGCGGCATTTCGATCAGCCTTGCCTGCTGCGGGCAGATAAACCGGTACAGCGGGTCTGCCGCGATGATCTGCGGCGGATGCTCTGTAAGATCGCGTTCGATCTCCTCCTCGGAGGCAGGGCTTTCCGCCGCGCCGTTTCGGCATCGCGGGTCAAAGGGCAGCGGGCAGATGACCCGTGCCGTTTTGCCGGTCTGCACGGACAGCTCTGCCGCTATGGAACCCGCCGCGATGCTTTCGCCGATGACAACGATCTCACCTTTCTCATCTGAATGCCCGGCGGCACAGGGAAACCTGCACTGTCCGTCGGCAGCGGCATGCTTCAGTGCATCCGCGACCGCAGCGGGGAATTGCTGCCCGGTCGGGATGCCGCAGACATAGGGAATCCCGAACACATCATACAAATACTGTGCCGCCGCCGTTCCGGTCTGCGAAATGACCAGATTCACATGCGCTGAGGCAGCCTTGCGGAGCGTTTCGAGCGTGTCGCCCATTGCAAAGCAGGAGATCACCGAAAATCCCTGCTCATGCAGCCAGAGGCGCAGACTGTCAACGGTTCCGCCGATTCCGAAATCGAGCGGGGTCGCGCCGAGAATATTGACGGAGGGCTCTTTGGTTTTGGGGAGATTGTCGGTATACTCCTCGGCAATCCTGCAAAGTGCCTCGGATGCGCCGGCAATGTAGGAATGCGTGCCGTTTGTGTGCATGGCAAGGGTGCGGATGCCGGAGCGCCGTTCGATCTCCGCAGCCGCGGCATCGAAATCCACGCCGGTCATCATCGGCATCGGCGAGCCGCAGACTGCGATAAAGCGCGGGCGCCGGTCATGCGCAGCGGATACAACATCGGCAATCAGCTTTTCGTCATTGCCGAGGATCGCATCGAGCTCGGTCAGCGCGGAAATAAAGATCATGGACTGCATATCGTACCAGCGCGGCTCATCATGCGTCGCATAGGTCGAGTTGCAGCCGGAGGCGTCGTGTACGACGGTCATCCCGCCGAGCTCATAGAGCGCCGAGCAGACACCGGAGGTATCCGCCGCATAGCAGGGGATGATTCTGGATACATTTTTCACAGCACAGCCCTCCTTACAGCAAACAGGACGGGCATCCGAGCCCCTTGTGCCGCAGAACCCTGCGGCTGTCCTTCGGGGTACGGTATGCTTCGCTCATCAGAGTACAGAGCGCCGCGATTCCCGCATAGCCGTAATATCCGCCGTTCATGACGATATTGACAAAATGATCGGTCGCGAAATAGTACGCTGCCTTCTGACCGATTGCCAGCACCGGCTCATGTTCCTCACTCTTGAAATGCAGCATGTTGACATTGGCGGCGGAGAAAATCTCAAGATCGGGGCGGTGCTCCGCAAGCCATGAGAATGCTGCGGCATCCTCGGCGGCGGCATCCGCGATGATATATTTCACATGGAATCCGTGTTCGGTCAGCAGCTTTGCGAGCGAAAAGGGCTGCGTGACGGCGGTGAAGTCGATTGCGACAGCAATCTCGCCGATCTCCGCATACAGCCGATCAAGCGCGGCATCTGCGGCTGCAATCTCAGCGGAAAAGTCCGGGCATTCAATGCCGAGTGCATCGCAGAGCAGCCAGTAGTTTGCGGCAATTTCCGAATAGTCAAAGCTGTTCGGAAGATGCAGATGCGGGATTCCTAAGCGCTGCTCCAGCTCCTCACCGGCGAGCCCTGCGACGGGCGTGTAGGTGAGATTGAGCGCGCATTCGCCCATCTGCTGATATTCGTCATAGTCCTTACATAGCGTGAGGTCGCGCAGGATAAACCCGTTTCCGCGGATGAGCCGGAGCAGCTCAGAGCCTTCATCCGTCGGGCGGTCATTGCCGATGATGCCGACAGCCCGCGGATTCCTTGCGCGCGGCTCCAGTGCTGCATAGAGCTGTGCCGCCATTTTCACTGCCGGTGAGACGGTCTGCCGCATCGTCGGGGTCATGTAGCAATCGACAAAAGCGATGCCCGGAAACTGCGACCGCAGTGCGGAGAGAATCATCTCAAAATCGACACCGGCAAACAGATGGATGCAGCTCAGGTACAGCAGCACGACCGGCGGCTTCTGCGGGAGCTTCTGCAAAATCTCCGCGCAGCCGTCGATGATATCGTATTCGAGGCTTCCGTCGTACATATCCTGCTCGGAGACCGAAATCCAGCTCAGACGGTCGAGCGCGTTCATTTCCGCTGCGGTCAGGATGACACCGCGCAGACAGCCCTGTGCGCAGGCAAAGATCTGGTGTGCGCCGGGAATCAGCATGCCGGTGTGGACGATATTCCACATGCCGCGCACAGGCGTATTGTATTCGAGCCCCGATTGAAAGATCGCATTCGGATCCGCGTCGGCGATCCGGATGCTGCGGGGCTTCTCGGCGGCGGCACTCATACGGTCACCCCGCAGGCGGAGAGCAGCGCTTCCGCAATTTCGTCAAGCTGTCTTGATGCGGTGCAGTCCGGCAGAAGCGTGCGCACGGTTGTATCCTGCTTTTCGGCCGCCGTGATATCCGCGCTGCGGTCGAGCGTGCCGATAATGCTTGTATCGAAATCATCCGCGAGCGCCTGAACGGTCTCGCGCTCTTGCTCTGCGCCGCGGCAGTTGAGTATCAGCCCGCCGAGCGCGGCGTACCCTCTGCCCTTGAAATTCTGTATCGCCATGCAGATATTGCCCGCTGCGTATTTCGCCATTTTTTCGCCGGATGTGACCACAAACACCTTATCTGCATATCCGCCGCGCATCGGCATCGCAAAGCCGCCGCAGACCACATCCCCCAGCACATCGTAGATCACGAGATCCGGCTGATAGATTTCGTATGCGTTCAGGCGTTTCAGCGTTTCGAGTGCATTGATGATGCCGCGCCCCGCGCAGCCCACGCCCGGAAGCGGTCCGCCCGCCTCGACACAGAGCACGCCGCCTTCGCCGCGGTGTACGATTTCATCGAGCGTGATGCGCATGCCCTTTTGCCGCTCCAGTTCCAGAACGGTCGGGATGCGGGAGCCGCCGTGCAGCAGCGCAGTGGAATCCGCCTTCGGGTCGCAGCCGATCTGCATGACGCGCAGACCCTTTGCCGCAAGCGCCGCGGAGACATTGCAGGAAATCGTCGATTTCCCGATGCCGCCCTTGCCGTAGATCGCAATTTTAATCATCGGAATAGTCACCCCTTGCGACTGTGATTTCATAGCCGATCGCCTTCATGCGCTGATGCAGGCAGAAGCGGCAGTCCGCCGAGCGGTCCTCGGTGCAGATTTTGTTGTCATAGAGCATGTATTTCTTGCGTACAGCCGTCGGAGAGAGATTCGGCATGATGACGTTTGCGCCCGCGAGTATGCCCTGCTCGCGCCCGAGCGGATGAATCGTTCCGAGCGCCGTGGTCGCCGGCAGCAGCACATTCGGCAGCATGATTCTGCACAGACTCAGCAGAAACAGCGTCAGCTCATAGGAGCCCTTCGGTTCCTTTGCAAAGGGCGTATCCTGATGCGGCAGGAACGGCCCCATGCCGATCATATGCGGCTCAAATTCCCGCAGAAACAGCATATCCTCCGCAAGATGCTCTGCGGTCTGGTACGGCGCGCCGATCATCATGCCGGCGCCGGTCTGATAGCCGAGCGCCTTCAGGTCATGCAGACATCGCATTCTGTGCGAAAAGGACATCGCAGCGGGATGCAGCAGCTCATAATGCTGCTGATTCGCCGTTTCGTGCCGCAGCAGATACCGGTCGGCGCCCGCCTCCTTCATCTGCTTCAGCTCGTCATATTCCCGCTCGCCGAGCGAAAGCGTCACGGCGCAGTCCGGAAAATCAGCCTTGATGCGGCGGACGAGCGCAGCGATCCGGTCTGCGGTGTAGGTCATATCCTCGCCGCTTTGCAGCACAAAGGTGCGGTAGCCGATCTCATAGCCCTCCGCGCAGCAGCTCAGAATCTCATCGTCCGTCAGGCGATAGCGCTGCGCCCTGCCGTTGCTGCGCCGGATGCCGCAGTAGAGGCAGTCGTTTTTGCAGTAATTGGAAAACTCCACGATTCCGCGGATAAAAACCCGGTTCCCGAATTTCGACTGCGCAATCTCCCGTGCGATATCCGCAGCATAGGCGCGGTCGTCGTCCGTGAAATTACTTATCAGCGTGATCCAGTCGGGCTTTGTCAGGCTGTGCTGCGCGTGCAGCTTGTCAATGAGCTGCTTGTTTTCTTCCTGTATCATGACAGCGCCTTTCTTCCCGGCTGAGATGCCGGGCAATGAAAAAAAGGAGGACAGTCTGCCCATCGGCACAGACTGCCCCCCTCATGATCTGCATATTCTGCGGGGACTGCCGTGCTTTCCCCTCAAGCCGACGGGCTTTCGGGGTCAGGGGACAGCGTGATGAAATTGTACCGGGCTTTGCAGTGCAGCTCCGTCAGAACATGCTTCCGGAGTGGACGCGAAGCACCGGTTCAGTCGTTCGGTGCGTAAACGGTTTTTGCTTCGACGCCGGAGAGTCTTCCGATCTTTCCGGCGAGCGTATTGATGATATCCTGCGGCGCATCAATCGCAATGCTGATGAGATTCAGCCCTCTGCCGCGGTGGGGAATCCCCATCCGGCCGATGATGTAGTCCGCATAGGTGTGCAGCAGGGCATTGACCGCCTCGGCTGCGTCGCTGTTTTTGAGGATAATCGCGATGATCGCGGTTCTGGTTTCCATTCGGACACCTCCGTTACTGATTCTATTATAGCACACTCCGCTGCATGTGTCAAGCGGATTTCAGCAGAAAGGTGCGGATTTCCTCTTGACAAGCAGATGGAAATTGTGTATAATATTATCGGGTGCTTAGTTTCAAAAATGTGCAAATCAACAATCGGAGGGATTTTTATGGCACCGAGGAAAAAACGCTGTCTGCATTTTGCGGCACTGCTCTGCGCGGCGCTGACCGTATCGGCTCAGATTGCAGCGGTTTCCGGGATTTCCGCTCATGCGGCGGCACCGGCTGCCCAGGCGGCTGCATCGCCCGATCTGTCGCCGTCTGCTGTTTATGCGGCGATGATCGCGCTGAAGACGCAGTACCCCGAGGGGACACCCTATACGAATGACAACTATTATGCGTGGAAGGGCGGCATTTTCAGCGGCGGATACGGCTGTGCGGGATTTGCCTTTATGCTCAGCGATGCGGCGTTCGGCAATCTGCCTGCACGACAGCTCGATACATTCGATCAGGTGCGTCCGGGCGATATTCTCCGCATCAACAATAACACGCACTTTGTCATCATCCTTGAGGTGACGGATACCGGCGTGGTCGTGGCAGAGGGCAATTACGGCGGGCAGGTTCACTGGGGACGCACCTTTACAAATGAGCAGGTGTTCGGCTCACTGACGGACTATATGCTGACGCGCTACCCGGAGCAGACGGATTTCCTGACCGGCGACCCGGACAACAGCGGCGATATTGCCGTGGAGGATGCACAGATCACATTGCAGGCATACACGGATTATCTCGCAAAGAAGGGCTACGGCCTGTCCGATGCGGAGTTCAAGGCCGCGGATGTCGATGCGGACAATACCATTACAATAGAAGATGTGCAGTATATTCTGAGCTATTACACGGAAAACACACTCGGAAAGAAGAATCTGAGCTGGTCGAAAATCATTAACGGATAACGGGAGGAAGCGAATAATGGAACTGAAGCAGGGGATTGAAACCAGAAGAAGCATCCGCAGCTATACAGAGCAGGCGGTCACGGCGGAGCAGATCGAGGAAATTGTGAAGGCGGCACAGCTTGCGCCGTCGTGGAAGAATTCGCAGACCGCGCGGTATTATGCGATTCTTGACCCGGCGCTGAAGGAGCGGATCGCCGCAGAGGGAACGATGCAGTTCTCGAAGAATATGCAGAATATCCGGAGCGCTGCGGCACTGGTCGTGCTGGCGAGCGTCGAGGGCATTGCGGGATATAACCCGGACGGCGGCTTTACGACCGCGCTCGGCACGCACTGGCAGTCATTTGATGCCGGAATCGCCTGCCAGACCTTCTGCCTTGCCGCGCATGATCTGGGGCTCGGCACGCTGATCATGGGAATTTTCGACCCGGAGAAGGTCGCGGAGCTCGCCGGACTCCCGGAGGGGCAGCACGTCGCAGCGCTGATCGCCGTCGGATATCCGGCAGTACATCCCGATGCGCCGGCCAGAAAACCGCTCTCGGATGTACTCGTTATACGTTGAGTATTTTTATAATTGTTAAATATTACAGCCAACAGCAGCGCGGATGCATGAAAAGCACTGTGCTGCTGTATTTTTCTGCAAATTTGCGAAAACTACAATAAATTGTGCGAATCCTATTGACAAAACACAAGATATAGTGTATAATGATTCTTGCACGGACAAGTGCGAAGGAGGACGATGCTATGAAGATCATCAAGAGAAGCGGTGCGGAGGCTGTATTCGATATCACGAAAATTATCGCAGCGATCTCCAAGGCAAACCGCGAGGTGCCGGAATCCGACCGGCTGACACCGCAGCAGATTCATGAGGCTGCTGCCAACGTCGAGCGTGCATGTCTCGACATGAACCGCGCCCCGAGCGTGGAGGAGATCCAGGATCTGGTCGAGAATCAGATCATGGGGTTTCAGGCGTATTCCGTCGCGAGAAAGTATATTACCTACCGCTATACCCGTGCGATGGTGCGTCAGTCCAACACAACCGATGAACAGATCCTGACCCTCATCGAGTGCAACAACGAGGAGGTCAAGCAGGAGAATTCCAATAAAAACCCGACCGTGAACAGCGTGCAGCGTGACTATATGGCGGGCGAGGTTAGCAAGGACATCACCAAGCGCCTGCTGC
This sequence comes from Oscillospiraceae bacterium, assembly GCA_017460835.1. Classification (GTDB taxonomy): domain Bacteria; phylum Bacillota; class Clostridia; order Oscillospirales; family Ruminococcaceae; genus Firm-04. The sequence goes on along the minus strand of JAFUAD010000043.1, from coordinate 23,628 downwards.
TGCCGCACGATATCGTCGATGCTCACGAGCAGGGTATCATTCATTTCCACGATGCCGATTATTTCGCACAGCATATGCACAACTGTGACCTTGTCAATCTGGAGGACATGCTCCAGAACGGCACGGTTATCAGCGGCACGCTGATCGAGAAGCCGCACAGCTTCTCCACCGCATGCAACATCGCGACGCAGATCATTGCACAGGTTGCCTCCAGTCAGTACGGCGGACAGTCGATCTCTCTGACGCATCTGGCACCGTTTGTGCAGACCAGCCGCGAGAAAATCCGCAAGGAGGTTCAGGCGGAGGCGCAGGACTTCGGCGGCTTTGCATCGCCGGCTGCGATCGAGCGCATTGTCGAGGACCGTCTGCGCGATGAGATTCGCCGCGGTGTGCAGACCATCCAGTATCAGGTCGTCACGCTGATGACGACGAACGGTCAGGCGCCGTTCGTGACGGTCTTCATGTATCTCGGCGAAGCGCGGAATGAGCAGGAGAAGAAGGACCTTGCCGTTATCATCGAGGAGATTCTGCTCCAGCGCATTCAGGGTGTCAAGAATGAGGCCGGGATGTGGATTACCCCTGCCTTCCCGAAGCTGATCTATGTGCTGGAGGAGCAGAATATCCATGAGGACAGCGAATACTGGTATCTGACCAGACTCGCCGCAAAGTGTACGGCAAAGCGCATGGTGCCGGATTACATCTCCGAGAAGAAGATGCTCGAATATAAGGTTGACAAGAACGGCGAAGGCCACTGCTATACCTGCATGGGCTGCCGCAGCTTCCTGACCCCGTATGTCGATCCGGAGACCGGCAAGCCGAAGTATTACGGCAGATTCAATCAGGGCGTTGTCACGATCAACCTGCCGGATATCGCGCTGTCCTCCGGCGGCGATATCGACAAGTTCTGGAAGATTTTTGATGAGCGGCTCGATCTCTGCTACCGCGCGCTGATGTGCCGCCACAACCGCCTCAAGGGTACTTATTCCGATACGGCGCCGATTCTGTGGCAGTACGGTGCGCTTGCCCGCCTGAAAAAGGGTGAGACCATCGACAAGCTGCTCTACGGCGGCTATTCCACGATCTCGCTTGGGTATGCGGGTCTGTACGAGTGTGTCAAGGCGATGACCGGCAAGTCTCATACCGATGTCTCCGCGACCCCGTTTGCGCTTCAGGTTATGCAGCATATGAACGATGCCTGCGCGAAGTGGAAGGCACAGGAGCACATTGATTTCAGTCTGTACGGCACGCCGCTGGAATCGACGACCTACAAGTTCGCGAAGTGCCTGCAAAAGCGCTTCGGCATCATCCCCGGCATCACCGACAAGAGCTATATCACGAACTCCTATCATATCCATGTCACGGAGCAGATCGACGCCTTTGAGAAGCTGCGCTTTGAATCGCAGTTCCAGCGGCTCTCTCCGGGCGGCGCGATCAGCTATGTGGAAGTGCCGGATATGCAGGATAATCTCGAGGCCGTGCTGGAGGTCATGAAGTTCATCTATGACCACATCATGTACGCCGAGCTGAACACCAAGAGCGATTACTGCCAGTGCTGCGGCTTCGACGGCGAGATCGTGACGATCGAGGAGGACGGCAAGCTCATCTGGGAATGCCCGAACTGCAAGAACCGCGATCAGTCGAAGATGAACATTGCGCGGAGAACCTGCGGCTATATCGGCACGCAGTACTGGAATCAGGGCAGAACCGCCGAGATTCGCGACCGGGTACTGCATCTGTGAACGTCGCGAATATCAAAAAGGTCGATATTGCAGACGGAATCGGGGTGCGCGTCAGCCTGTTCGTGTCGGGCTGTACGCATCACTGCAAGAACTGCTTTAATCCGGAAACATGGAATTTCGACTACGGAATGCCGTATACGGCTGAGACTGAGCAGGAGATCATTGACGCGCTGAAGCCCGGATATATCCGCGGGCTGACGCTGCTGGGCGGCGAGCCGTTTGAGCCGGAGAATCAGCGGGTGCTGGTGAATCTGCTGCGGCGTGTCCGCAGTGAGCTGCCGGAGAAGGACATCTGGAGCTATTCGGGATATACCTTTGAGGAGCTGACGGGGGAGTCCCGCGCGCGCTGCGAGGTCACCGACGAGATGCTCTCGATGCTCGATGTGCTGGTGGACGGCGAGTATGTCGATGCGCTGCGGAATATCCGCCTGCGCTTCCGCGGCTCGGAGAATCAGCGGGTTCTGGATGTGCAGAAAAGTCTGCGGGAGGGCTGCGCAGTCTGGGCTGCGGGTTATTGACCGTTCATAGAAATCAGATCGGGCTGCCGGGTCATTCCGGCGGCCCGGTTTCTTTTTCCGCTGTGCGCATTGATTTTTCCTGCGTAATGTGGTATACTGAGAGCAGATTTAGCGAAACAGAGGTACATCATGAACGAACTCTATCAGCCGATTGAAACGCTGCCCGGCGTTGGGGAAAAGCGCGCACAGAAATACAAAAAGCTCGGCATCGAAACGCCGTATGATCTGCTGTTTCATTTCCCGCGCGCATACATTGACTACACAAGCCCCGTCATGATCGCAGAGGCGGAAAACGGGGAGCCGGTCGCCGTGCGCTGTACGGTCAAGCAAAAGCTCACGCCGTCCTTTGTCCGCCGGGGATTTTCGCTCTACCGCGTTGTCGTCTCGGACGGGATTTCCGAGATGGTGCTGGTGTTTTACAATACGCCCTATACCTATCAGGCGATGAAGCCCGGTGAGGAGTATTTTGTATACGGCAAGCTCTCCGGCGGCTTTCTTCGCCGTGAAATGCAGGCGCCGCAGGTGCAGCGTGTGCAGAATGCGCTGCTGCTTCAGCCGGTGTATCCGCAGACGACCGGGCTGACCAGCGCAATGATGCGCACAAACGTGCAGCGGGCACTGCAATATCTGGACGGTCAGCCGTTTGAGACGCTGCCCGATCAGATGCGTACGGATTATCAGCTTGTTTCATTGAAGCAGGCGCTTCACGACGTTCACCGCCCGGAGACGCAGGAGGCGCTGGACAAGGCACGCCGCCGTCTGGCATTTGAGGAGCTGCTGCAATTTCAGCTCGGCACGCTGATGCTCCGGCACCGCACCGATGTGCAGAATGCCTCGGCGATGCATCCGGCTGACCTTTCTGCATTTTACGCAGGACTGCCGTTTTCGCTGACGAAAGCGCAGCAGCACGCGATCGAGGTCATCTGCCGCGACCTTTGCGCGAGCAGACCGATGAACCGGCTTTTGCAGGGCGATGTCGGAAGCGGAAAAACCGTCGTAGCGGCGGCAGCGGCGGCATTTGCGGCAGAAAGCGGATTCCAGACGGTTCTGATGGCGCCAACCGAAATTCTGGCACAGCAGCATCTCCAGACCATGACCGCATTTCTCGAACCGATCGGGATTCACCCCGTCTTGCTGACCGGCTCGACCAAAGCGAAGGAAAAGCGCAGCATCAAGGCGCAGATCGCCTCCGGCTCCGCGCAGGTCATCATCGGCACGCATGCCGTGATTCAGAAGGATATCGAATTTTGCTCGCTCGGCCTCGTCATCACCGACGAGCAGCACCGCTTCGGTGTTGCACAGCGCGCGGCGCTCGCTGAAAAGGGCGGGTATCCGCATAAGCTGGTCATGTCCGCGACGCCGATTCCGCGGACGCTTGCGCTGATTATCTACGGCGATCTGGATATCACAATTCTCGACGAAATGCCGAAGGGCAGGCTGCCGATCAAGACCTTTGCGGTGACCGGCGGCTACCGCGAGCGTGCATACGGATTTATCAAGGAGCATCTGGATGCGGGCGAGCAGGCGTATCTGGTCTGCCCGATGATCGAGGAATCCGATGCACTGGAGAATGTGCAGGCGGCGGAGACCTATGCGGAAACGCTGAAAACAGGCGCATTTTCCGCGTACCGCGTCGGGCTTTTGCACGGCAGAATGAAGCCGCAGGAGAAGGAAGCGGCGATGGCTGCGATGAAGGCGCACGAGCTCGATCTGCTGGTCTGCACGACGGTGGTCGAGGTCGGCGTCGATGTACCGAATGCGACGCTGATTCTGATAGAAAATGCCGACCGGTTCGGCTTGGCACAGCTTCATCAGCTCCGCGGGCGCGTCGGCAGAGGGCAGGTGCAGAGCTACTGCATCCTCGTGACGGACAGCCGGCAGGAGGATGCCCGCGAGCGCCTCAAGGTCATGAGCCGGACGGCAAACGGCTTTGCGATCGCGGAGGAGGATCTGAAGCTGCGCGGCCCCGGCGATTTCTTCGGCCGCGCACAGCATGGCATGCCGCCGCTGATGCAGGCAGCCTTTTGCAGCAATATGCCGCTGGTTTCCGAGACGCAGATGGCCGCAAAGTCGCTGCTTGAGCAGGACCCGGAGCTGCGCAGTCCCGCGCTTTCCTCCCTGCGCACGGCCGTCTTGCAGCTCTTTGCGAAAAACGGTGAAAACGGGTTGAATTGAAATGAATTTGTGCAAATCGCCGAATCTGGACTTTTTTTTGAAAAGCTCTTGACTTTTTCTGTCAGTTCGTGTATAATAACATAGTCGCGTGAATGAATGCATCGCGCGAGTCATGGCCTGGTAGTTCAGTTGGTTTAGAACGCCGCCCTGTCACGGCGGAGGTCGTGGGTTCGAGTCCCATCCAGGTCGTATGCCTCTTTAGCTCAGTTGGTAGAGCAGGGGACTGAAAATCCCCGTGTCGTTGGTTCGATTCCGACAGGAGGCATTCAGCATGCGGATTTAGCTCATCTGGTAGAGCGCCACCTTGCCAAGGTGGAGGTAGCGGGTTCGAGCCCCGTAATCCGCTCTCATCGCGGTTTGGAAATATCCTTATCGCGAAAAAAATCCGGAACACTTCGTTCCGGATTTTTTGTTTTATTGCCTCGCTATTTTCTGACACATTTTCTGAATAAAAAAGTGAAAACGGAAAAATGCAGCAGCCAGATCAATGCCCAGATCAGAAGATAGTGTTTGAAATCCAGCAAATAAAAGACGATACATAACCCCGTGTTTATCATTTCAGCATCGGCAGATATTACCCCGAATCTGATGATATGGGCATACTGCGTTTTCGCGCCTAATAAGTATGTCAGGAATACGCGCGCGATCAGATTGTTCGGTCTGATCGAAGCGCGGACTTTCTTCCAGCTTCCTTTGCACAGTGATAAGCACACAAGCAGCGTGATTTCTCTGCCTATCAGGTACAGGAGAACAATCACGATTAACATTTTGTTTTGCTCCGATTATTTCGATACCGTAAAAAACGGCTTTGTGCCCGCCTCTGAGATCAGCAGCTCCACGCCGGGCGCTTCCTGACTGAGGAGCTCGGAGAACAGCCGGACGACTGGCACCTCCGTCTCAAAGTGCCCGCAGTCAAACAGCGTAAATGCGCGGTTTTGTGCATCTGCCCATACACTGTGCTTGCAGTCTCCCGTAATCAGCGCATCGGCGCCCGCAGTGATCGCATCCGTGATCAGATCACCGCCGCTGCCGGTACACCACGCGATTTTCCGGATGCACGGCGCATTCTTTCCGCTGAAATAGCGCAGATCGGCACAGCCGAATACGCGGTTCAGCTTCTGCGCAAGTGTTTGCGCATCGCACGGCGACGTGAGCGCAGCCGTCCTGCCGAGCGTTCTGCCGCCGGGCAAAAGCGCCAGCGGGGCAGGGGATTCAGCGAAGGCAATCTGCTCAGAGAGCATCCTTCCGACATAGTCATTGAGCCCGCCCTCTGCGATATCAAGGCAGGTGTGCGAGCAGATCGCCCCGATCTGATGCCGCAGCAGATGCCAGACCGGATTCGGCGGCGTGACCGCTTTCAGCGGATTCCAGATCACCGGATGGTGGGAAAGAATCAGCTCAGCTTGTTTTTCGGCGGCTTCCAGAACGACCGGCGTCGTGATATCGAGCGTCAGCAGAATGCGGTGAACCTTTGCCTGCGGGTCGCCGGCGAGCAGCCCGGAATTGTCATAGCTCTCCTGCAGGGAAAACGGCGCAAAGCGGTCTAAAATCTTATAAATATCCTGAATGGTCATATGCCTCTCCTATCTCCGGAACGAGCCAGCGGTTGATTTGCCTGATGAGCGCACGAACCGCGGCGGCTTCCTCCTCTGCGCCTGCATCATCGAGCCCGTGTGCTTTGGTGTGCAGGCGATCCTGTACCCCGGCGATGTAGATTTTCGTCAGCGGGTCCGATCGCTTCAGCATGCCGTAATAGGTCTGTGCCTGCGTGATCGGCTCTGCCTTTCCGGTGTACTGCGCCTGAATCACCGTATAGACATGCGTATCCTTGACTGCGGTTTCCTTCATCATGGCAAAGCCATTGCTGCTGAGCCATTCGCGCAGCACCTCTGCCCGCGTCATGGGCTGGAGCACGAGATTGACTGCACGCTTCCGGATGAATGCAGCGGAGGGGTCAGCGAGGATATCGCGGATGCTCTCGCCGCCCATCCCGGCGATTACGACATCGGTGATGCCCTTCGGATCGACCTTCTGAAAGCCGTCGGAGAGCACGAGCCGGACGCTTTTCTCAGCGTGAAAGCGCTTTAATGTGCCCTTTGCATTTTCAAGCGGCCCTGATTTGATATCGGTTGCGATGACCTGTGTGCAGCGTCCGCTGTTGATGAGATATGCGGGAAGATAGGCGTGGTCTGTGCCGATATCGCAGACAACCTGTCCCCGGATCATCGAAGCGCAGCACAGAAGCCGCGGGGAAATCGGGATCACGGCAAAAAACACCTCCTGACATTGGGTTTCCGGGCAGCGAATGCACCGGAGCCCATCTTGTATATTATACCAGATTGCGCGGAAAATTTCAATACTGCTTCATTTTCTCCTGTGCTTTGCCTTTTTCTGTTCATATTTTCCGGATGTTTTTTTCGTTTTCTTTTTCGGCTCGGATTTGGGGCAGACAAGACAGGTCAGATACGCTTCGGCTTTTTCATCGCAGTCAAATTTGGCAATAGCTCTCGCCTTGCCGCGTTCCGTGAACCACACGATACCGTTTTGCACATCATAGTGGCATTCTGCATCTCCGTAATTCCTCATATCGGGTGTCTCCTTTTATTCTTCGCTGTCAGCCGGATCGGGCGCGGACTTGGCCATTATGTAATAATTCCGGACAACCTCCTCCTCCTCAAGCACCAGCGTTTCACGCTCTGAGGATAAGGTAATATATCGTTTGTCATTGACGAGCGGTGTCACTTCGGTGATCGTATAGGTCAGAATAGAAAATTTTTTAATCAGAGTCTGCCCCACACAGTAAAATGTCGAACACGGCTCCGGCATAATTCTTCTGCTGATCTTCATTTTCTGAACATTGAGCTCCTCCCTCGTCAGAAACGGAATGCCGTAATACTCACAGATCAGCCGGATGGTATTCTCCGTGTGATAGAGCAAATGCTGCTGAAGCGGCAGGTCAAGCTCGGAAAACACCCCGAAGGTATAGGTAAGCTGGAGGATGATAATGCTGTCCTCAACATCAACATTGTTAAAAGTCCGGACAGGAATACGAATCGTTTTGTCATGTGGATTGGCCACAACGGCTGCCGACCGGTAATCCATCACGACCGAATAATCCAGCTTTGCCCCTGTGTAAACCGTCAGTTCGTCAAACCAGCTTTGAACCAGTGCCTTTGTCCAGATAATTTTCATGGTTTTTCCTCCCTTTCAGTTACGATGGAAATACTGAAATAAACATCCGTGTTTTTTGTCATCCGTCATTCGGTGACAATAAGTCATTGACATGTCAAACATCACCGTGATATAATAAAGCCCCGCCTCAGAGGGACGGCATCGGAGCTTGTCCTCCGAAATATAAAAAAGGGAGAAGTATATTATGGAACAGTACACAAATGAGCTGAAGCTGTTAGCGGTCCGGTACTATTACACGCAGGCAGAGCGCGATTTTGAGCGTACACGCCGGCACTTCCGTCTCGAAACGGACAAGCAGACCTTCGATGAATGGAGAAAGGCCTATGCGGTCAGTGCGGTTCGCTATTACCGCGAGCATGACTGCACGATTTCCGTTGTTGCCCGGTACTTCGGCGTAGACTATTCGCAGGTCATCTGCTGGGTACAGCAATACGGGAAGGAAATTGACAAAGCGGACAGAAATGCGCCGTTTATCGCCGAAATCGAGATCATTAAGCTGCGGGACGAGCTCCGGAGCGTCAGGGAGGAGCTGGCGGAGCTGAAGGCCTATGTGCGTGCGCACTGACCGAAGCAGAGCATTTTTCCGCCTCTAAACTGATTATAGCATGAATAATACTGTTTGTCAATCCGCGGCAAACAAACAGGAAGGTGACCAAATGAACAAACTGGATTATCTGATTGAACGGCTGCGCTCCGAGCGCCCCGGGCTCGGCAGCATCGAAATTCCAGCAGATGAGCGTGATAAATTCCGCCTTTACAGAGGGCTTGTGAATATCCGCCCGGCACAGGAGGCGGATACGGAGTTTTTGCAGGCGGAGGACGCATTCCTCACGGAAATGACGCAGCGAAAGGGTATTACCGATATCGCCGATCTCACGCCGATTGAGGACGGCCTCTACCTCTGGCGGGGCGATATCACCACACTGAAATGCGGCGCGATCGTCAATGCTGCAAATTCCGGCATGACAGGCTGCTGGCAGCCGTGCCACAGCTGCATTGACAACTGCATCCACACCTTTGCTGGCGTCCGTCTGCGGTATGAATGCGACCGCATCATGCGGGCACAGGGGCATGAGGAGCCCACGGGCAGGGCGAAGATCACCCCCGCATACAATCTGCCCTGCGGCTATGTGATCCACACGGTCGGCCCGATCGTGCAGGGGCGGCTCACGGAGGCACATTGCAGGCTTCTGGAGAGCTCCTACAAGAGCTGTCTGGAGATCGCCGTACAGAACGGCATCGAGAGCATCGCATTCTGCTGCATCTCAACGGGCGTTTTCGGATTCCCGCAGAAGGAGGCGGCTGAGATCGCCGTGCAGACCGTCAGAGAATTCCGGAAGCAGCACGGCATCAAGGCCATCTTCAATGTGTTCCGGGAGGATGATCTGGAAATCTACAAGGGAATTCTCGGCAGGGCGTGAGTGCAACGCGCCGGGTTTCCGTCATATAATAAAAAGTGCAGCCGCATGAAGCCCTCTCTTCTTCATGCGGCTGCACCGAGCATTCTCGCAAATGCTCTTATTACAGTTAATTATAGCAGTTTTTCGTGCGGAATGCAATGAACGATTCTCCAAAAATTATGATCTATTCTCCAAATTCGCAAGCAGACTGCGCTTCAGCAGGGTGAGATCGGCTGCGGTCAGGGTGTCGTCCGCATCAAAATCGGCAGCGATCCAGTTTTGCACCGCAATGCGGTCGTGCATCAGCCAGCGGTGCAGCGCCGTGACATCGTCTGCATCGCGCAGGCCGTCGAAGTTGACGTCGCCGGATAATTTCGCAGAGAATGCGTCAAATTCCACATCGAGCGTTCCGTGATAATAGTGGTTCCATGAAAACAGGATATGCCGCTCGGCGCCGGCAGTCGCAATGAAATTCTGCCGCAGTGTGTCCATCGGTTTTGCGGATGAATCCGCATTGAAGGTCTCATTGTTGATCCAGTACCGCACGCGGTTCCCGAGGGCATTCTGAACCGCATCGCTCCACTCTGCGATCCGGTCGGGGGAGTAGTCGCGGCCGCCGCCGTCCTGCGGTGCGATGATATCATATGCACGCAGATTCGCAGCTTTTGCGATATCGGAAAGGAATGCGCCGTAAGCCTCTGCGCTCGAAAGATCGGCATTGTAAAATGGGCTGATGAGCAGCGGCTTCTCCGGACAGAGCGCCGAAATTGCATCAACGGAAGCGCGGATATTTGCGCCGAGCAGCGCCGCATACGCCCCGCCGTCCGTTCCGGCGCAGGCAGCATCTATGTTCCAGATTTCATTATTGTAGTAGAATCCTGCGATCTGATCGCCGTACTGCTCACCGTACAACGCCCAAGTATTACGGATTACATTGGCAGAATATGCCGCGTTTTCCTCCGTCCATGCGGTAAAATATGCATCGGGAACGCCCCAGCCGTAGCTCCACCAGCGGGAGTCGCTGACCGTGCCGATATAGACCTGCATGCCGGTTTCCTGCGCCGCTTGCAGTGCATCCGCGAGCGCGTGCTCTGACTCAGAGCCGGGCACCGATGCATCGGGATACAGCGCAGAGCAGGCGGTCAGATCATACGCAGATGCGTCGGTTTTCGGCTTCGAGGTGTCGGTGTATTCGTAGCTGAGATCAACCGTCGATTGCAAAATCACCGAGCGGAAGCCCGCCTCACGCATCGCGGACAGCTCATCATGCCACTGCTCCGGCGTCCAGCCGCGGCAGTACCAGCTCTGCAAAAAGCTCGCCTCAAAGAGCGGTGTCTGCGGGATTTCCGCATGTGCCTCCGCCGAAACCGGCACGGCACACAGCAGAATCGCCGCCGGCAGCAGCGCAAACCTTGTTTTCATCGCGCATCCCTCCCGCTGCCAGTATAGCATGTTTTTTCGCAAATGTCAATTCGTTGTATGATATTTTTCCGGATTCTCTTGATTTTTTGGTAAATCTGTGGTATACTGAATTTGAAATTGCATCTGCGTTCTCGGCAGATGCAGCGATTGACAAAACGATTCACACCGGAGGAAAACATGAAATACAACCGCATATTCGCATCTCTGGCTGCGGGGATGCTCTGCTGCGCTGCGATCGGCTATGCGCCCTCGGCAAGCGCGGACACAAAGCAGGTCATTGTCTCCGATGCCGACGGGCTGATCGAGGCGCTGGCAAATGCCGAAGCCGGACAGGAGATCATTCTGAAGGAGGGCATCTATCAGAATGACAAATGGCTCGGAAAATGGGCGGCTTTTTACTCGGAGGCGAGCGGCACGCCTGAACAGCACATCATTCTGCGGAGCGAGGACCCCGACCACCCCGCCACGATCTGCGGTGTGACACAGGAAAACAAGTATGCGCTCAATATCATCGGGTCATACTGGGAGATTCGCGATCTTAAAATCTGCGAGGCGCAGAAGGGAATCTTCCTCGCGCAGTCCGAGCACAGTCTCATCTCCGGCTGCGAGGTTTATAACATCGGCTGCGAGGGCATCCATATCATCGACAACAGCAGCTATAATCTCGTCGAGAACTGCTTTGTGCATGACTGCGGAACCTACAAGCCGCAGTACGGCGAGGGCGTTTATATCGGCAGCGCGAAAAACACGACCGATTACGGCTACGAATGCCACTACAACACCGTGCGCGGCTGCAAATTCGGGCCGAATATCGCGGCGGATCATGTCGATATCAAGGAATTTACCTACGGAAATGTCGTCGAATACTGCACCTTTGACGGCACGGGCATGCAGGGCGAAAACGGCGGCGACAGCTTCGTCGAGGCAAAGGGCATGGACGCGGTCATCCGCTACAATACCGGCTACCGGAACGGCTGTGAGAAGCAGCTCTATGCCTTTGACATGAACGTGCAGCTCGACAACTGGGGACAGAATACGAAAATCTACGGAAATACGCTCTATCTCGATACCGCTGACTGCTATGTGGTCAAGGGCTGGAACTGCTATGCAGAGGTGAGCAACAACACCGTGATCCCGGCGGAATGCGTCAGCACCGGCAACAAGGTCATGCAGATCGAGCACTATTATCTCAGCGGCGATGCCTCCGAGGACGGGCTGATCAATGCCGAGGATGCGCAGTATTTGCAGCAATTCCTCTGCACCGGCGAGCCGCCGCACATCTTCATGCAGAATGCGGATATGAACGGAAGCGACACGCTGAATGCGGCCGATCTGACACTGCTGAAGCGAAAGCTCCTGAACGGTCAGACGGACGAAACGCCGGTGTATTCCGTGTTCTATACGAAGGAGGATGCCGGCAAGTGGCGCATGACCGACGGCATCGGCGGGAAAACGGTCACATTCCGCTTGCAGGCGGAGCCCGGCAGCACACTGAACATGGGCTGGGGATACTGGGATGCAAGCGCTGTGAATGAATCGACCGGCGGCACCGGAAAGTGGTTTACGATCGCGCTCGGCAAGATCACGGCGGACGGAACCGGCAGCGCGGAGATCACAGTCGAAATGCCTGCGGATACAACGCGCATGGCGCTGGAGGTTTGGGATTACGGGAATGACGCCGGCAATCTCGACAAGGACAGCGTCGTGCTCAAAGAGGTACTCGCATATTGAATCAAAACGAGGGAGCCCTGCGGTTCCCTCGTTTTATGTTTTGTGATTCAGTTCAGCGGCACGCGCGGCAGCTCGATCAGCCCCTCCTGTGTGCGGTCAAAGGTTGTGCCGGATGCACCGGTGGAAGACTGCGCAGGCTCCTGCGGCTCCGCGCCGGAAGCCGATGTCCTGTCGCCGCCCGCAGACGGCTGTGTCCCGGTCGGCGCAGTGCCCTCCGCCGGAGCGGGTTCCGTCACGGTACCGTTCTCCTGCCCGGTGCTGCTTTGTGCGGCAGCCGTCTCCTGTGTCTGCGCTGCTGTGATCGCATCGGTAACACCCGTTGTTTCCGCAGGAACCGTCAGCGTCGTGGTCTCGGCGGGCGCTTCACTCTCTGAGGAGGACGGTGTCCCGCAGGCGGTCAGCAGCACGCAGCAGGCCGGCAGCAGAATTCTGAAAATGTGCTTCATTGCTTCCTCCGTTACAGGATATGCCGCACCGGAATCCGGCACGGCATATCGGAATGGTTACATGATCGGGAGTCCGTATTCATCGACAAGCGGCGAGGTCGTGATGACATCCTCGCTTTCAAATTCAATGATTTCCAGCTCAGGCTCAGTATAAATCTGTTTCATGCTCATTCTCCTTTCTGTCATTTCGGAAACTGCACATCCAGCGGGATTACGGTGTCCTCAGTCAGCTTTCTGTCGTTGCTCAGATCAATATGATATGTATCCGTCACAACATTGCCGTAAATATCCGTCAGCGTGACTTTATAATTACCGTTCCCGTCACCGAGACCGTTTTCACCGAAGTGAATCTGACCCGCCTGCTCCTGTTCGTCAGTCAATCCGAAGAAGCCGTAGAACAGTCCCTTTTCATTGCACTTTTTTTCAAGGCTGATTCCCTCGACGGTCACATACTGAATCGGATAGCGGCTGTTCAGGAACTGGAACTGCATCCACCACTGGCTAGTGCCGCTCTTGAGCTTCAGGCTCATGTTCTCTTTATCGGCATAAGGATTCTCAATGATTTTCCAAGTGATCGGGAGATCGCCGCCGGTACTGCCGGTCAGTGCTTCAAAGGAATCCTTGTCAAGGTCAACGTCACCCATTACGCGATCCTGATTGTCTGCATACGGCATGGCATCCGCAATGATGGCATTGATTTTGTTTCCGTGGTAGTCGATCTCGATCCAGCCGCCTGCATAGCGGTTGTAGAGCTCATCGGTCACGGCCGCGACCGGAGCGTGATAATCTGCGACATAATCGTCTATTCCTGCGCAGCCTGTCTTGTATTCGTACCATGTCAGTCTGCCGGAATAGCCGCCTGCATTCGGAACGGCTGCCGCAGCTTCGCCGTATGCGTAAATTGCCTTGCACAGATCCTTGAGATCATCGGATGCCGTGCTGCTTTGAACCGCCGCGGCAAGATACTGCGAGGGCTTGAACACACAGCTCATATTCCGGACAGAAAGCCCGATCGGTTCATCGAGCTTTGCCGCAGAAATGCTCTTGGAAACGAGAATATAGCGGTCACCGTTTGCCTCTGCATTGACAGAGTCACCGCCAAAAGTGCCTTCATTCAGAAGACTGATCCCCTCATCCAGGTTGTATTCGTCGTTCTGGGGAGCGGCCTCGAAGAATACGGAAAACCGGATCTGATCCAGAAGCGTCAGATTCATACCGTAATACTGCAAATCGTAATCAGAAAGGCTCTCGCTCCATTCATCGTCAGCGCTGAAGGGCTCCGCAGTGATTTTCACCTTGCTGTAATCCGGCACCGCGGTGAGGCCGTATGCTTCCGGATCTGCGCCGCCGTTAAAATACTGATCTGCCGCAAAGCCGTAAATCAGCATCGCTTTGGCGACATCTCCGTAGGTGGCATCCGCTAGCTGGCCTTGCAGATATGAGCTGACCGAGACGGTTTTTTCCGCCATTGCGACGCTGCCGTTCTTTTCTACGGAAACGGTAATCTGATCGGTCATGTTCGCCGGATTGACCGGAAGGACATAGGAGCCGTGATCGGTCTCGCAGGCTGTGCCGTTGATGATCAGATCGTATCCGTCCGAGGGCGACACGATAAATTCCACGCCGATCTGCGAGCCGCCTGCCAGCATGGCCATTGTAACCGACGGCTCAGTTTCCTCCGCCGATGCGGATAACGGCGCCGCTCCTGCCGCTGTCACGGCAATCAAAACAGATGCCGCCGCAGCGCTGAGTTTTGCTTTCATTCTTTGCATAGATACCTTCCTTTCTGTTTTAGATGCATCGCTTTCAGGAAAAGGCAGAGCCTTTCCGTCTATTCTGTTATTATAACATATAAATCCCAAAATTGCAATAGTTTTTCTGTGCTTATTATGAAATTTAACCTTGTTTTGCCTATTATTCTGATTCGGATGGCCGGAACTGTACGATTGTGTCACTTGCCAATCGAAAAGCAGGATAATATTACAATGCCTTGATAAAATAATGTTAATTTTTGTTTCCGATTTGTCCGATATTCAATTGACAACGGCTGCGCATTGATGTAGAATAGAAGTATACAGAATGTTATGTTTTGCAAAAATATCACAAGCATAGCAAATCAAAGGGGGAAATCATATGAACAGCAAGAAAACCGCAGCCGTTCTGCTCGCAGCAGCACTCTGCGTGCCGCCGCTTGCAGCCGCCCTTCCGGATGCAGCGCCGGGTGCGATCAGCGCATCCGCCGTGAGCATCTCGGATATGCCGTCGGAATTTCAGTACGCGGCTGACTGGATCTGGACCAACCGCATCCAGCGTGAGCAGTCCACGGCGCGCCGCAACACGATCTTTGACCAGATCGTCGCGGGAAAGGGCACGATCAACTATGTCGTCAAGTGGCAGTCCTACAACACCGTCACCTACGAGCAGCGGCAGCAGTTCCAGACGATGCTCTCGACCTGCATCAACGACTGGAACGACTGGCTCGCGGGCTACGAGAACTGGCCGTATGACCACATCGACGTCAAGGTCGTCGGCTGGGCGGTCATTGACAAAAGCTGCCTGCTCGATCTGCACGATGACGAGGTCGTCTACACCGACACCAAGTATTACGATGCACAGTATGACACCACAAACGGCAGAGACACGATTCCGGACAGAGAACCGTATGCGCCCTCTGCGCTCTCCCGCTTCGATCACTTTACTGAGACAAATTATCAGTATCCGGGCGGGCTCGACAAGCGCTTTGATATGTATATGTGGGCGACGCAGGGCTTCCCGGATATCGGCGGCTGCGGCGGCGACTGGGGACAGCGCCTCTCCGATACGGCCTATCTCGGCATGCTGCAATACGGCAGCCTGCATGTGCTGGAGCATGAGATCGGCCACGGCTTCGGCATGACCGACTTCTACGGCGGCGAGGGCGAATCGGACGGCTTCCCGCCCGGCGGCTTCCCCGGCGGCGAGAATTCCATCATGATGGCGGGCAGCGCTGCGAAGATTACGAATTTCGACGGCTGGATGCTGCGCTATATGTGGACGAAGATCAAGGACGAGAGCGGCAGATTCGACCTTGCCAATGCGCTCCCTGTAACGACGGCTCCCACCACGACGACCACAACTACCACAACAACCACCACAACGACCGCCCCGCCGGAAACGGCAGAGCTCGCCTTCTCCGATACGATCGAATCGGTTGAGCTGAACGGGGACGGCGGCACGATCCGCTTCCGCGGAAACGGCAGCTATACCTTCCGGGGTACGTCTTATTTCAACGGCGATGACACGAAGAATCTCGCTTATTACGAAGCGGGCGACCAGATCACGATCCGCTTCACCTACAACAAGCAGAGCGCCGAGATTCTCAGCATCACCGAGCTGACGCTTGACCAGAATTCGCATACGGTTCGCGGCGATGTCGATGCAAACGGCAAATTTGAGATTGCCGATCTTGTGCTGCTGCACAAATGGGTGCTTGCGGTTCCCGATACCTACCTCGCAAACTGGGAGGCCGGCGATTTCTCCGGCGACGGAAGGCTCAATGCGATCGACCTCTCAATGATGAAAAATGCTCTTATGAAGCAATAAGCAAAACCGGCGCCATACCGCGAAAAACGGTATGGCGCCGCTGTTTTCAGACATTGTATGGACAGCGCGGATGCAGGGATTTCCCCTGCATTTTTTGTGTCAATAAGCGCCGCAATAAAATACAATCGGACTGTAATACAGCATATTTGAACATTGTAATTTTTTGATAGATGTGCTATCATGTTAATCAGACAATATAGATTTTGTCAGATCCGGTTATTTTATTTTTTCTGGGGGTATCGAATCATGAAGAAAAAGAGAATGCTGGCAGGCGTCCTGTCTGCGGCAATGCTGCTGCCCGCGGCGGAGGCACTTTGCCTGAATGCACCGCTGAAGGCTGAGGCAGCAGTGAGCTATCCGGTACAGTACTTCCGGCTCGGAATGTCGGACACCAACAACAATGTCAATGCAGCAGGGGCTGCGCTGCTGCCGGACAAATACAACGGCACAGCGGCGGAAAAATGGTCGGTCAACTATGTCAGCAGCGGGGTCTTTGAGATCGTCAGCGCGGAAAACGGACAGATTCTGACCGCAAACGGCTCCGGCGTTTCGCTCGCGAATGACACCGACGGCGCGAATCAGCGCTGGAAGATCGAGGGCGTGGAGAAGGACTACGACGGCTACTACCTGTATTACAAGATCACGAGCAACGCGGATTCCTCGAAATCGCTGACCTTCCGGGAGGGGATCGGCTTCTCGCTCAGCAGCTATTCCGGCGACGGCTACCAGAAGTTTAAGCTGAACCTCGACGGACTGGAGGGCTTTGCAGCGAATGCCAAGACCTCCTCCGGCGAAAAGGCCGGTACGATCGGCGGTCTGCTCGGCGAGGTCGTGTATGTCAGCACGGCGGATGACCTCGAAAAGCAGCTCAATACCGTCGGGGCACAGACCATTGTCATCACCGGCGATATTGATATGCAGAAAAAGGGCAATACCCGTATCCGCGACAACAAGACGATCGTCGGATGCTACGGCTCCCACACGATCTACGATTCGCAGTTCCGTACCAACGACGCTTACGGCGCGGTCGATGACAGCCCGAGCGACAATATCATTTTCCGCAATCTGAAAATGGTCGCGAAGAATACGCCGAACCGCATCCTCATCAACATCTGGTCGTCCCGTCAGATCTGGATTGACCACATCTATTTCGAGAGCCAGCTCAGCTACAGCAGAACCGGCGACGGACAGGATGAGGTCGGAAAGTTCATTTGGATCAATACGCCCTATGAAAGCTACTATGATGCAAAGGACCGGCTGCGCTCGCCGGACTATGTGACGATTTCCTACTGCCACCTCAAAAACCGCTACTGGACGGTCGCATACGGCACGCAGAATGATGAGATCACCCGTGACCGCACCACGCTGCTCTACAACTGGTGGGATCAGAATGTGCGCCGCTGCCCGCAGCTCGGAAACGGTGCCGCACATATCTACAATAACTACTATTCCGCATACGGCAAGGACTCGAACGGCTCTGCGACGACCGGCATCATCGGCGGCGACGGCTCTGAAATGCTCTCGCAGAACAACATGTTCAACGGCTACACAAAGGGGCAGGCGCTGACAATGGGCGGCGATGCCAACAAGAACCCCGCCCGCGATGACGGCTCGTACCTCTCTGAGTCGCTCAACGGCACGCCCTCTGCGATCAATTTCCAGTCGAAGAACACCTCGGCATGGTACCCGAACAAGACCAATTACGGCTATTCGCTGCTCGATGCCTATAATACGAAAAACACCGATACAAAGGCATTCTGCACGAAATATGCCGGCGACCAGACCAGCGCCTCCAATATGAAATACATCACCGACAGTGAGTTTTCGAGCTGGGTCACGACACGATATGCCTGCCCGTTCCTGCGCGATGTTACCCTGAAGGTGCAGACCGGCGCGGTCATGGATACGGCATTCAGCTACACCTTCCGCAATGTCAACAGCGGGCTGTATCTGACCGCTGCGGACAGCAATCCCTCCAGCGGCACGAATGTGCAGCAGGGCAAGCCTGATGACAAGACCGCATACACATGGACGCTTCAGGATGCCGGCGACGGGTATTACTACATCTACACGGCACTGAATCAGAATCTCTGCATCGACCTGCCCTACGGCAGCGCCGACAACGGAACCAGCATCGGGCTCTGGTCGAATGATGAATCCGATGCGCGCAAATTCAAGTTTATCGACAACGGCGACGGATCGTATACGATCTGCACGAAAAGCTCATCCGATCTGAGCTGCTTCGGCGTCATCAGCGATTCCAAGGAGGACGGCGCCGATGTGATCCAGTGGACCAGCACCGGCAACAGCTCGCAGAAGTGGTATGTCACGATGGTGCTCGATCCGCTGAACGGCACGCTGATCCGCGACTTTGACCGCCTGAACACCGAATATGCCGGCGCATGGTCGATCGAGAGCGGGCTGAAGGACGGCGAACTCGTCTACGGCGACCGCGAGGTGACCTATGTCAATGTTCCGGAGGCGCTCATCGGTGCAGAATATGTCCGCACGCCCTGCGATGCGAAAAATCTCAGCGGAGAGCTTGCGGAATTCACGGTGTCCGAGCCGACGACGGTTTATGTCGCGCTTGACAACCGTGTCGAAACCGCGCCGTCATGGCTCGCTGGCTGGACAAAGACCGATCTGACGGTTCAGAACTCCAACAATGTGACCTATGTGCTCTATGCAAAGGAATTCGGCGCTGGCGAGACCGTGACGCTCGGCGAAAACGGGCAGGTCTCCGGCTGTGTGCATTATGCGGTGATTACCGTGAAATCGGCGGTTTCCGGCGACCTCAACGGCGACGGTGTGCTGACGGTCGCGGACGCGGTGCTGCTGCAAAAATGGCTGCTGAATACGCCGAATACCGTGCTGTATGACTGGACTGCGGGCGATCTCAGCGGCGACGGCAGACTGACCGCTGTTGATCTGACCCTGATGAAGCGGACGCTCCTCACCGGCGTGTGAGATCATAAGGTATCGCTTCGCGATGATTTTGAATGGGCTCTGCCCAAACCCGCCAAAGGGATACTATCCCTTTGGAATCCCATTATAAGGTAAATGCAAGATTCTGCGTACTTTTTATATTTATTCTCATAATGGGATTCTTAAGGGACAATGTACCTTAAGCAGGGTGGGTGAGTATGCACAGCAAACTCATAGCGAAGCGTGCGAGAGCCCCATTTTCAATCCATCGGAGATACATCTTAACAACAAGCTGAGGGCAGGAATGATTCCTGCCCTCTCTTCTTATGCATGATTCTGTTTCATCTCCGCGAGCCTGCGGCACAGTGCCGCATAGCCCTCCTCGGGGTCACTGAGCGCCGCGACGGTCTGCTCCATCGGGCAGACGCCTGTTCCCTGCCGGTTGATGATCCGCTCAGTCAGCGTGCCGCAGGTGCATGGGATGCCGTGCGCTGTGAGATATGCCCTGCCGCTTTCTGACATGATATTCCCGTGGACGCTGACCACGCCCGCCTTCACAAACAGCATCGCTGCGGCCTTTCCGACGATGACATCCGCGGCAGAAAATCCGCGCAGATCCTTGCCTTCTGCGATCAGCCGCATCATCGGGGAAATGCCTCTGCCGTCATCGGTGATGACCTCACTGCCCCGGCAGAGGCAGATCGAATGCCCTTCGAGATGTGTTTTTGCAGCTTCGAGATCAGTCATCGTGCCGCTCCTTCAGCAGAATTGCACGAAGCGCAATGATGATAACCGGAACGAGCACCGCCTGCACCGCAAGCCCGATGAAGCCGGTCTGAATCTGTTTCCAGATCATTGCCGCCGTGAACTGCGTTTTGCTCTGCGTCAGGGCAATCAGCCCGAGGAATGCCGCTCTGCCGGTGATCTGCGCCAGAATGACAGCCGGGAACGCCCAGAGGCCGTTCTGCGCGATTTTCTTCGTAAAGAGCCCCGAAACGAGCGCAAATACTGCCAGCTCTGCCATCATGAACGGCAGACGGGCCGCAAGCGGCATCGGGTTGCCCATTGCGGAGGTGATGAGGTAGCTTGCGAGCGGCGACAGCACGCCGACTGCCAGTCCCCATTTTGCTCCGAGCAGACATCCGCCGATCAGAACCGGGAGATACATCGGCAGCCACTTGACGCCGCCCGGTGCGCCGAGCGCAAGATGCACAAGCTGCGGCAGCAGCACGGCGGCTGCGATCAGTCCCGCAGACACGAGCGTTTTGATCGTGATTTTTGTCCCGAAGGACACCTTTCTCTGTGTTAAGGCCTGTTCAAACATGGTTTATCCCTCCATAGTTCTGCATTTTTTGAGTAAGCTGATGATTTCGAGATGCTGCGGACATGCGCCCTCGCACTGCCCGCATTCAATGCACTCGGACGCCTTGCCCTTGTCCTGCGTCGCGATGGCATATGCCTGCTTGCCGCCGTCCCAGCTCGGCTTGAGTGTTTCGCTGTTGCATACGGCAAAAATCTCCGGAATCGCAATGCCCATCGGACATCCCTCCGTGCAGTAATGGCAGGCGGTGCATTTGATGGAATTGTCCTTTTTCAGCTCTGCCTGCGCCGCGAGAATCACAGCCTTTTCGTCGTCGCTCAGCGGCTTGAAATCACGCATGTACGAGAGATTGTCCTCCATCTGCGCAAGATTGGACATTCCGGAAAGTACCGTCAGAATGCCGTCCATTGATGCAACATAGCGGATTGCCCACGATGCCATAGAGGCATCCGGATTCGCGGCCTTGAACAGCTCCTGAACGCCCTGCGGCGGTTTTGCGAGTGCGCCGCCCTTGACCGGCTCCATGACCGTGATCGACTTGCCGTGCTTGCGTGCAATTTCATAGCACTCGCGAGACGCGACGCCGGGGTTCTCCCAGTCGGCGTAGTTGATCTGAAGCTGAATGAAATCGACCTCCGGATGCACGGTCAGCAGCTCCTCCAGCAGTGCCGGGTCTGCATGGAACGAGAAGCCGAAATACCGGATCAGTCCCTTTTCCTTCTGCTCTTTGACGAAATCCCAGATGTGGTATTCGTCGTATTTTTTGTAGTTGTTGCGCTGTAATGCGTGGAGCAGGTAGTAATCGAAATAGCCTGCGCCGGTGCGTTCGAGGCTGGTGTAGAACTGCTGCTTTGCGCTTTTTTCATCATGGCACTGCATCCCTGCATTGAGCTTGGTGCAGAGCGTGAAGCGCTCACGCGGATGCCGGTCGATCAGCGCCTTTTTGATCGCACGCTCGGAGCCGCCGTTGTCATACACATAGGCGGTATCAAAATAGGTGCCGCCTGCCTCTAAAAATTTGTCAACCATTTCACTTGTCTGCGGGATGTCAATTTCGCCGTTTTGCAGCTTCGGAAGACGCATCAGACCGAAGCCGAGCTTAAAGACATCCTTGCCGAAATAATCGCTCATATGCCCTCCTTATTTTGATTTTGCCAGTAGATTTTAACAGTCTGGATAAAAGTCCTGCGTGTTGTCACAAGTTATTATAGCATATTATGCCGGAAAATTCAATGGGAGCGGGAGAAAAATGTATGGAAGAAACTGCCGGGGAGCAGAATCGGAGCCGGGCACTGCCCGGTTATAGCATATAGTCCTGATTAAGTCAATCACATTATATGAACAAATCCTTTTTTATTTCGCTCAAATGCAGTAACTACGGGCTTATCAGCACTTTGTGGTAGATGAATATATTATCGAAATCCGATTTTCTTCTACCAGATTTTCTACCAAAATCGCTCTTTTTTCGTTCTCTTTTTCTCGCTGTCCATTTTTCGATATTATATTTTATACTCTTGACGTTTGCGATTCACCTGTTGTGGTAGGTGTGTCGCTTTTCTTTTTACGTCCGCCCGACTTCTTCGGTGCAGGATTGTCTGTTGTCTTTGCCGTGGACTTATCACTTGCAGATTTCTTGTCCGAAGTCTTTTTCGCAGACGGCTTTTTGCTTGCCGACTTCTTTGCGGACTTCTTCTCAGGTGCAGGCTCGGCAGTCTCCGCAGGAGCTTTGCTCTGCTGTTCTGCTTCACCGTCAAGTACCCTTGCAATCGTCTCCGCAGAAATGACCTTAGCGTTATACTCCAAGTGACTGTAAAGGTTCGCCGTGATCGTATAGTTGCTGTGACCGAGCCATTCCTGAATTGCCTTCATCGGAACATCGTTCGCAAGCAATAAGCTCGCACACGAATGTCTCAGATCATGGAAACGCAGGTGTCTCAAACCGTGCTTTGTAATAACATAGTGGAAACGGCTTGTCACATACTCAGGCGAGATCAGTTTACCATAGTTGTCACGGCAGATAAAGCCCTCAAACTCCCTGTCGAATGACTTTCCGCATATCTTTCTAAAATGTGCTTCAAGCTCTCTCTTTTCAAGGAGCATTTTCTCAATGTGAGGTATCAGCGGAAGTGTTCTTCTTGTGGAATTGGTTTTCAGTCTGTTCTCCACATAGAGCTTTCTATGACCGTCCTCATCATAGTCGCTGACAACCTTACGCTGAATGGAGATCGTCTTGTTGGTGAAGTCGATAGCATCCCACCTCAGACCAAGCACCTCGCTTCTTCTCAGACCGTAGTAGGCGGCAATGTGTACCACCAATTCAAGTTTATCGTCCTTGAAGGCTTCAAACAGCGTATTCAGCTCGTCTTTATTATAAAAGGTGGCTTCATAACGCTCCGTTCTCGGCACAACGAGCTTGTCCATCGGGTGCGTGGGAATGTACTCCATTTTGACCGCATACGCAAGGCAGGAGTGAATTGCAAGATAATACTGCTTTGCACAGCTGCCCTTACAGCCCTCATCGAGCTTGTGGTTCAAAAACTCCTGAATGTGTGTATATCTCAGCGTACCAAGAGTTAGATCGGGATAATGCTCATCGAGATACTCCACAAAACGCTTATTGGCACTTCTGTAGGAGTTGAATGTGGTACGGGCGAGGTTTGCTCTCACCGCTGCCAGCCACTCCTCAACGTAGGCACTCAGCTTCATTGCGGATTCGGGTGTATCAGCCATAACAGCATAAGGTTCATTGGCAGCAGGAGAAGAAACACGCTTACGCTTCTGAATCGTACCCGTTCTGAACTGCTCGTCAAACTCCGCCACGATCTGATCGACCGCTTCTTTCAGAGCCTTTTTCGTGCATTTCTCAGGGAGATCGGTGTTCACCCACTTACGCTTACGCTTTCCCTCGCTGTCCTTGTAGTCAAAAACAACATACTGTTTTCCGTTCTTTACGGAAGTGATGTACTTATAAGGCAGACTTGCTTTTATTGATTTTTCCTCCTTCGATTTGAAAGCGGTAGAAGTCTGCTGTTGACTCTTCTATTATACCTCAGAACCCAATATAATGCAAGACTATGTGACCGCAATTCTCTGATTTTCGGCGCATTGTCCGGCTTTTAACCGTCTTTTTTGTGCGCAATTAGGAACTCAATTACGTCTGCTTTCAGTACCCTGATG
>JAFUAD010000042.1 GCA_017460835.1 Oscillospiraceae bacterium | reverse complement strand
TGGGCTTTCAGTTCCAATATCTCTTTTTCATGCTCTTGAATGTGTCGATATCCTCTTGCCATAATAATGCACCTCCTATGGCTTCTATTATACCATAGGAGGTGCTTTTTGTCACTGTCCGTTTTTACTGGTTCGGTTCATCTTGCGTGGGAGCTGTTGTTTTTTGTTTCTATTTGTATTGGAAACGGACTTCCTGCCAAAGCGGAACAAATAATAAAAAACGGGGGAAGGAAAACGCTTGTTTCCCTTCCCCCAGGTTCCCGTTTTTCGCATTATTTTGATTGTGAAGCCCCGAGCTGCCCTCAGGCTTATCCTGCATGCTATGATACAAACCGACTCTGCTTGATTCGCCTCGGCGGCTTGATGAAAAGCCGCTTGCATTTTCTCAGAAAGAGACAGAATTCAGGATGAAGCCGATAACAATAATACGTCAGTCTGATTTTCCATGTATAGCTGCGGATTTCACGCTTTCGCCGGAATAAATCCCGCTCCAGAATCCGCCGTACCCTGTTTTGTTCCGCCGTCCGGCATTCCAGAAGATCCATGCAGCGCATCAGCATGATCCGGACACTGCCTTCATAAAAGCGCTTTTTCTGCTCTGCGCTGAACACCCCCGGACACCGCTCTGCGAGAAATCGCTCCATTGCTTTTCTTGCGCGGTACCAGTCACGGATATTGTTTCCGGAGACTGTGGCGGTGATGCTGTGCTGCCGCTTCCGGTGAAAAACCAGCGCATCTGAGATCACAACGGTTTTCTGCGATGCGGAAATCAAAGCCGGCATCAGCAGCATATCCTCATACACCTTCCCCTCAAGAAACCGCCGCTTTTCAAACAGCCGCCGTGCATAAACCTTATTCCATACACTGTTGCCGAGCATGACATCAAACAGCATCACCAGCGCCGCATCGGCAGAATAAACACCCTCATCCGGCGAAAACCGGCTGCAAATGCTTCCGGAGGTCAGTCTGCCTTCGGTTTTGCATGTATCAAATCCGCAAACGGCAATATCCGCATTTTCCCGCAGAATCGCCTCCGTCAGCCGCCGGATCATATCCGGCCGGAATGCGTCATCGGGGTCAAGAAACGCGACATATTCGCCCCGCATGGCATCCAGACCGGCATTCCTTGCGGCGCTGAGCCCGCGGTTCTGCTGATGAATCACCCGAACCCGGCTGTCCTTCTGCATAAATTGATCGCAGAGCAGCTCCGAACCGTCATCGGAGCCGTCATCAATCAGGAGGATTTCAAGATTGCGGTAGGTCTGTCTCAGCAGGCTCTCCACGCCCTCCTGCAAATAATCCCTGACATTGTAAACCGGAACAATCACACTGACCGTCGGAGCGTGCAGGCTGTCCGCTCCGCTCTGCACGGTACGGGATACCGGATTCCCGGAATCATCCGCTTTGTTCATCATCATCAAACCGCCTTTCGGAATGCTGCCGTGTCCCTGCAAAGCATTCAGACAAGCAGATTCAAGATTTAGTCGGGTCATCAATATTATACACGTTCAGCGGAAAAAAGTCAACTTCTGTTCCGAAAACGAAGCCCCCGCGCAGAAATAAACTCTGCGCAGGGGCGGTGTGCTGTGCATTCAAAGGTCAGTCCGGATTGCTTTTGCTGAGAATAAACTGTCCGCCGTAATCGTAATTGTCTGCCGCATACGTTACGGTGATCTGATCGCCGGTGAAATCCTCCGGCAGTGTGAATGCAAACGGAATCTCAGCCGTTCCGTCATTTATAAGCGATGCTTCCGTCTGATACAGGATCCCGCCGTCTGCGATTGCGTCGATTGTCAGCGTATACTGCGCGTCCTCCGGGATATTCTCCGGATGCGGAATCAGCCTCATATTCACATTTCCGCTGCTGAAGCATTCATCTTGGGAGCTGCTCATGCGCATCTCCATGTTGCAGTGCTCAAATTCAGAAACCTGAACCGTGCCGTTGATGTCAAAGAGCTTCGCGTTTTTCAGATCAACAGGCTTCTCAAATCTGACAGCAAGAATATCTGTCTGATAGTCCGATTCCTCTGCACCGAATGTGATCTCGCTGCAATACTGAACGGGGAACTGCGTAAACTGTGCCGCCGTACTGTCATCCTCTGCGAACGAAGCCGTAAAGTCACGCACAGGCTGGCTGCTCATCGCCAATGCTTTGATATTGTTTGCGATCATATTTTCCGCGGTATCATTCATCAGCCGAATACCGAACGGTGTAATAAATGCGTATTTGTAGGTCTTGCCGTTGACGGAGCAGCCCTGCCGGAATGAGAGAGAAACAGGGGTAAGCGCGTTTTCGGTGTCAAGAAAATCTGATGAAACGTACTGCGGCTCTCCTGCTTCGATGTATTCACCGTTTGTCAGGCGGTAAGGAACCGCATTCAGGCCATATTGCTGATACGACAGCGGAACCGCATTCTGCATATCCGCAATCCCGTTCATATCACAGAACATCAAAACGGTCTTTTTGCCGTCCTCAGCCGTTTTTTCGCTGAGGCACTTCCGGCTTTCACAAATCTTATCGGGGAAAAACTCATCCAGACGCGCCGGGCAGACCGCGAGACGCAGGCTGTCGGTGTCATAGCCCTCGATCTCATAGAAATAGAACAGATTGTACCGGTCGCCGCAGAGCGCCTTCAGGCGGATTTCTGCGTCATCAACCGTCCATGTCTGATAACATTCCTCTCCGCAGCCGGTGAAATCCATGTCGGTGTCGAATGCCTGCTGCATCAGCTTCACATAGTTCGGTGCGGTCTGCTGCTGATCGTCTGAGACCGGTGTCACAGCCGGTTCGTCCGGCAGATCGGGGTTGACCGGAATGACGGCATCGCGCAGCGTCAGCGACTTGCAGGCTGTGAGGTCAAGCGGCGTCTGCATCTGTAGCAGCATAGTCAGCGGATCGTCGCGCCCGGACGCATCCCGGCAACTGAACCCGATCGACCCTGTATATTCCACATTCACCGCACCGTTCACCGTCTGCGCCGTGCAGGGAAGCTGAACCGTCAAGCACTCAAGCTCGGCATGCGGCTCGTTCTCTGTCGTAAAGTTCAGCAGCGATTCGTAATACGCCGCATCGTGCTCGCCGGAGGAAAGCATCACGTTCATCGGCGTGACGGTAGCGCGTGTAAACCCGAGCTCCGCAAACTCCGGTGCATTGGTTGTGTCGATTTCCTGCCAGACCGGCTGCTGAATGAAATTCAGTTCAAAGCTCTTTTTCAGATTGGATGAATCATAGGTTTCGCCCTGTGTATCCTCTGAAAACCGGCTGTCAACCGTTGCAAAGAATTCCTTTCCGCAGAATCCTAAGTCGGTCGGATTAGTCGTGGAATCATAGAAATGCCAGACCTCACCGCCGTTTTTGCCGTCCTGTGTGATCGAAAGCACATCCGGTTTCAGTCCCTGTTCTTCCGATCCGGTCAGGCTGATATCGAATCTATTACTGTAAAAAGCGGTAAGTGCGGTTTCACTTTCAACGTAACACATCAAAGGCTCATAATTAAAATTCGTGCCGTAATAGGTCTGCCCCTTCAGCGGAATCACATCATAGAAAAAGTATACCGTAAACGCATCACCTGCCGCTGCGCGCAGATTGATTCTGTAATCGGAGAATTCCCAATGATAGTCAAGATCCTCTCCGCAGCCGGTGAAATCATAGGTACACGGCTCGCCGTTCATGGCATAGAGCTCCTGCATGCACTTCACATAATCCGGCACGCTGAATTGAATCTCCTCAATCTCGCTCGCGGCAGGATTTGCAGAGCCGCTGTTCTTCGCATGAATCACTGCGCTGATGATGCCGATATTTGCTGCTGCGACGGCTGCTGCGACGGCCGTTCCGCCGATCGCCCTGCCGCTGATGTGCTGCCGGATTCTGCCGCGCTGCGGGGGTTCCGTTTCGGCAGCAGAGCCCGCGGCAAGCTGCTCTGCCTTCATCATGACCCGTGCCTTGAGCTGCGGATCAGGCTTCACTCTCTCTGTGACCTTGCAGTATTCCTGAATTTTCATTCCCGTTCAACTCCTCTCCGAGTTTCTTCTTCAGCATCTTCCTCGCCCGGTAGAGCTGCGTCTGTACGGCAGTCTCGCTCCTTCCGGTCATTTCGCCGATCTCCGCGACGGAATATCCCTCGAAATAATAAAGATGTATGACCGCTCTGTACTTTGCGGGGAGCTCCATGACCGCGTGATAGACCGTGTGCTCCTCCGGCGATTCATAAACCGCACTCGCCTCCTCCAGCGGAACGGAAAACCGGTAACGGAACGACCGCAGCAAATCCTTTGCGCGGTTGACCGTGACCCGCATCATCCATGCGGTCTCGTGCTGCTCATCTGTAAATTCCGGGTCCGCCTCAAAGCGTTTCAGGAAGACATCGGAGGTGATATCCTCCGCATCTGCGCGGTTTTTGCAATATGCAAACGCAAGCCGGAAAACAGACAGATGATATTTGTCATAGATTCGCTCCATTTGCAGCTTTGTCATCGGGGCATCACCTTCCTTTCTGTATGATTGTCTGTGAAGAAGTCGCGGCTTTTTTCACGGTTCAGAGGCCGTTCACATCCGGCTCTCTGATATGGAAACGATTGAGCGTGCAAAATTATCACACATGAGAGAAAAATTTTTTGAATTCCGAAAAAATACCGAAAAAACTCTGCGCTCTGCGGAATGCAGGATTTGTGCAAAAATACCATTTGCATTTTTCCGGAAAATCTGCTATAATAAGCATACAGAACGTGTTGCAAATTACTGCGTAAATCCAGTTGTTTGCCGCACGTTCTCTTTTTTTGCGCCATTTTGCGCAAAAATCATAAGGAGGAAACAGAATGGAACAAACAGCAAACCAGTTTCTTGGGCAGGAGCCGGTCGGCAGACTGATGCGGAAATATTCGATTCCGTGCATCATCTCGCTGCTGGTCGGTGCGCTCTACAACATCGTCGATCAGATTTTCATTGCCAATGCAGACTATCTGGGCTCATACGGAAACGCCGCAAATACCGTCGTCTTCCCGCTGACGGTCATCGCGCTTGCGGTCGCGGTGATGCTCGGGGACGGCTGCTGCGCCTTTGTCAGCCTGAGCCTCGGGCAGCGCGACAGCCGCACGGCAAAGCGCAGCGTCGGGAACACCGTCCTGCTGACGGTCATCAGCAGCATCGTGCTGTGTGCGCTCTACCTGCTGCTTCAGGAGCCGATCATCACGGTGTTCGGCGGAACGGTCAATGCCGAGACCTTCCGCCTGTCAAAGGAATACTTCTTTTACATCTCGCTCGGCATCCCGTTTTACATGTTCGGGCAGGCGATGAATCCCGTCATCCGTGCAGACGGCAGCCCGAAATTTGCGATGATCTCCACGCTCGCGGGCGCGGTGCTGAACATCATACTCGACCCGGTTTTCATTTTCGTGTTCCGGTGGGGCATGGCGGGCGCTGCGGCTGCAACGGTGCTCGGGCAGATCGTCACGGCGGCGCTGGCGGCCGGGTATCTGTTCCGCATGAAGCTGATCCGTCCCGAGCGGGCGGATTTCAGGCCGGACGGCAGGGTCATCCGCCGGACGCTGATTCTCGGCATGACGAGCTTTCTTTCGCAGATTTCGCTCGTTGCGGCAATGGCCGCGATCAACAACATGATCCGGAAATACGGCGCGATGGATGCGGTCTTCGGGCAGGAGCAGTTCGCGCAGATTCCGATGGCGGTGGTCGGCATCGTCATGAAGTTCTTTCAGATCGTCATATCAATCGTTGTGGGAATGGCGGCTGGCTGCATCCCGATCGTCGGGTTCAATATGGGCGCCGGGAAGCATGCCCGCGTTCGGTCGCTGTTTACGCGGCTGCTGATCGCCGAGGCGGCCGTCGGCGCAGCCGCGCTCATTCTGGCAGAGTGCATGCCGCGGAGGCTGATCGCGATTTTCGGCGCGGCAAACGAGAGCGCCTGCTACACGGATTTTGCCGTCCGCGCATTCCGGATCTATCTGTGCATGGTCGTCCTCGCCTGCGTCAACAAGGCCTGCTTCATTTTCTTGCAGGCGATGGGCAAGGCAATGGAATCCACCGTGCTTTCGATGGTCAGGGAGATCGTATTCGGCGTCGGCTTTGCGCTGATTCTCCCGGTCTTCTTCGGGCTGAACGGTGTGCTGTATTCGATGCCGGTGTCAGATTTCCTGACATTTCTCGCGGCACTGTTCCTGATCGTCCGAACCTACCGTGAGATCGGCGGAACGGAGCGGCAGCGCACGGAATCTATGCAGTATCAGACAAATACACCGTGACGCAAAAAACTGCCGGGAGCGCATCCCGGCAGTCTTTGTTTTGATTCAGTTCGGGATCAGATGTTCATGACCTGATGAATCTGCCCGCCGCCCTGTCTCTTGGCATTGCGCAGTGCATTGTCCATCTTCACCAGCAGCGAATTGACATTGAGGCAATCGCCCGCAACATAGTGATAGGTACTCGCCGAAACCGAGAGCTGCACCGTCAGATTGAACACGGTAAACGGCGCGGACATGCTTGCCGCGATCCGCTCGACATAGAGCAGCGCCTGAGAATCGGTGATATCGCGGTTGAACACGGCGCAGAACTCGTTGCCCGTGATGCTGTAAAGCTCCGCGACCTGACCGAAGTCGGACTTCAGCCGCTCGGCAACCTGTGCCAGATACTCGTCGCCGAAATCATAGCCGTACATATCGTTGATGCTGCGGAAATTGTCCATGTCGAATACGGCAAGATTGAACTGCTCGTCCGCCAGTCTGTCCGAAAGGTCCTGATCGAGCGCGTAGCGGTTTTTCATGCCGGTCAGGATGTTGGTGACGGCGATATCCTCCATCTTCTCGCGCGAGCGCATGAGCTTCGAGGATGCCTCTGCAAACTGTGCGTTCTTGCGGTCGATTTCCGCGTTTGCACGCCTTGTGTACCGTGCGATCAGGTACAGCGTGACCTCACCGGCAATGAGAATCAGGAGCATCACGCTGAGCACGAGATACAGCGCACGAATTGTCATTGCCGAGCGCTTGCCCGCTGCCGCGGCACCGATCGAGATCGACGCGACCATCATCTGCGTTGCGGCGTTCTGGAGCGGCTCGATCTCCTGCTGATAGACATCCGGGATCGTCTGCTTGAATACAGCCAGCGCCTGTGCGGCAGAGGCTTTTTCCGCATCCGTTGCTTCCGGATTGGTCAGCGGCGCCATCAGATTTTCAAGCTCACGCTGATATTCGTACATCTTGTTGTGGTACGCATCCACATATGCACGGGCGTGCTTGAAGCGCTTGAACGCCTTTTCATCGTGGTCTTCCATTTTTTCATACTGATTCAGCTCGTAGTCAATGGTCTGGAAATGAGAATGAATCTCCGAAATATTCGCCATGATCGCGCTCAGGTCATTTTCGCTCTTTGCGCCGACATTGCCGACGACGCTGAGCACGGACTCATTCGCCGCCATCAGATGGGAGTTTGCGGTATTGATATGGTTCATTTCCTCAGAGGTTCTGGTAAAGGTCTTGCTCGTGCCGGTATAGGTCGCGTACACCATGATCATATTCAGAATCGAAATAATGGCAAGCGCAATGCCGGCGATTCTGAAAGCACGGCCGCTGTAGCTGGACTTTTTTTCTTTTTTCGCCATTTCATCGCACCTCCTTATTTACTCTTTGCATATTCTTCGGGATTTCTCAGCAGGGAGACCTGTTCCGTATTCAGATTTTCCTTTGTGACATAGAGCGCGCCGGTATCGACAACCTTCGGGACGCCCGGCTCACGGAGCTTTCCGTCCTTCATGGTGTTTTCTTCCCGGTTGCTGTGGATCTCCTCATATTCATTGATGTATCTGCCGGCATAGAACACGCCGAAGTAGCCGATGTTGTAGGGGTTCAGCAGCAGCGTAGCGGTCAGAACGGCGTCGCTTTCTCTGTTCATGCAGTCATAGAGCTCGTCGTTCATATGGACGCCGATGACCTTGACCTGCCCGGCAAGTCCCAGCCCGTCCACGGCTCTGCAAACGCCGACGGTCGTAGCCTCGTCCGTTGCAAAGAGCACCTTGATCTCGGGATGCGCAGTCAGCAGATTCGTTGTAACGGTTTCCGCGTCAAGGCTGCCCGTTTTGTCGGTCTTTTCCGTAAAGCCGGTTCCGTCCGTGTAGAGAACATCGTACACATAATCGGTGTTGTTGATCGTGTTGATCTGCATATCAATCTGATCCGGCGCGTTGGGGGCTCCCTGTCCGCCCTCGCCGTTCGGATTGCCCTCGCCGCCGGGATTGCCCCCGCCGTTCGGGTTGCCTTCGCCGTTCGGATTGCCCTCACCGTTCGGATTGCCCTCGCCGTTCGGATTGCCTTCACCGTTCGGGTTGCCCTCGCCGCCGGGATTGCCCTCGCCGCCCTGCGGCATGGCTCTGCGCGCGGCTTCAAGATCAAAAATCTTTTTTGACCGCAGCTCTGAATTCAGCGTTGAAACAAAGCCGTCTACACGTTTCTGCGCAGAAGCGAGCGTCTGGGAGTGGCAGATGACGGCTGCTCTGGCGTTGCTTTCCTCCGCCGCGAGATAATTCGCCGCATTCCGTCCTGCCATCGAGCCGGCAGACTCATAGTCCGTGCCGATATACGCTCTGCGCTCGGTAAACTTACTCGTATCCGTGTCATCCGGGATATCCACATCCGCATCCAGCGTAAAGATCTGAATATCAGAATTTGCAGCGGCCTTCAGCGCGGTCATCAGGTTCTCGTTCGTCGCGCTGTTTGCCGCAATGCAGATGGCATCGGCGCCGGCACTCTTTGCATCTCTGACAAGATCGCTCTGATCCTTTGTTACATCCTCCGTGCTGTAATACATCAGCTCATAGCCGAGCTCGTCCGCAGCATCCTGTGCGCCGGTTCTGACGTCTTCCCAGAACGGCGTCGGCGCCTGCGCGATCATTGCGATCTTATAGCGCTTTCCGCCGCGGTTTGCCGCGCCGCACCCGAAAAGGGACACTGATCCGAGCGCTGCTGCGAGCAGGCAGGCCGCAAGCCGCATTCGTTTTCCGGTTTTCATTCCAAATGTCCTCCATGTAAAAATAAAATGAATGAACCAATTGAGGCTGATACTGCCTCATCCGGCTTCATCTGCTTATTATGATAACATAAAAAACGGCAAATTGCAAGGGGCGGTTCTCTTTGCGGTTGCCAATTTTTTCAGGCCGTTTTTGTGCAGGATGCACATTCGGGAGGCCGGAAACCCGCATTTTCTGTCACTGCACCGAATCGGAACAAATGTTTGCTATATAGAAAAATCACATATCTGCGTGAAATCCGCATCCTGCTTTTTGCCGCGGAGGCCGCCGCTCCCGTTTTCCGGATTTCGCATGAAAACTTGACAATATACAAAAAACATGGTATAATGCGTAATAAGGTGTACCCTTATGCTGAATGCAGGGCTGCACCCGGAATCCAGAATAAACGCAGGAGATAGTTATTATGCAGTGTGAGAAATGCCATGCAGAGCTTCAGCCGAACAGCATTTCCTGTCCGGCGTGCGGAGCTCCTGTCGTACAGAACATCGAGGGATTTGAGAATACACCGCAGATTCAGAGCCAGCTCAAGTCCATGATCAAGGAACACAAGGACTCTCTTTTCATCGAATACAACGGCAGTCTGATGTTTGACAACAAACGCTTTACTGCTTTGCTGAATGACTATATCCCGGATTATGACAAGGAATGCAAGCTGCTGCGCAGCATGATCGACGCAAACCTGATCGGCATTCTGCTCTCGGAGCAGCAGAATCATGACATGGCCGTCACAAAGGCGAAAAGCATCATGCTCGGCGAGAAGTTTCTCTCCGAAAATGCAGCGGAGTTCGTTCTCGCCTGCCTGACCTATATGCTCGGCTGGCCCTACAATTCCCCGATGCGCGTCAAGGACGCCTCCGAGCTCGAAAAGGAGCGGGAGGAGCATGCGGAAAAGCGCAGAGCCGTCCGCATTGATGACGATGTGTTCAGCCGCGCCGCCGCTTCAAAGTACCGCATTCTCGCCCGGAATATCAAAATTCCGGAGGGCTGCACCAAGATCGAGGACTTCTGCTTTGACGGCTTCGGCAATATCCGGAGCGTACAGCTCCCCTCGACGCTGCTTGCAATCGGCGAATACGCCTTCTCAAACTGCAAGCACCTGCGTCTGATCGAGCTGCCCGAGTCGCTGCGCCTGATCGGACAGGCTGCGTTTACACAGTGCGAAAAGCTCGCCGGCATCAAGCTCCCCAAGGGCATTTTGGAAATTGCCGACAGCACCTTTGCATTCTGTACCAGCCTTGAGATCGTCGAGATTCCGGATACGGTCAGCAGCATCGGCGAGCAGGCGTTTGCCGGATGCGAAAAGCTGCGGAAGCTCACCCTCCCGCAGAGCGTCAAGTTCATCGACAAGAATGCGTTTGCATACTGCCCGCGTCTGACGATCCGCTGCATCGAAAATTCCTATGTATATAAATACTGCCTGAACAACGCGATTCCGTGGGAGACCTATACCGCGTGACCGCGGCAGGCAGCATCTCATAACAATCACAGAAGTGACACTATTTTTCATGTTCAAGGGGAGGAATCACGCGCATGATTGAGCTTTCCATCGGTCAGGAAGTCGAAATGGAATACGGCGGCAAGGCACAGGTGCTCAGCGTCATCGGAAGCGGCGGTCAGGGTACTGTATACCTCGTCCGCTACAACGGAATGAAATGGGCATTAAAATGGTATGATGTGGACAAGATCCGCAACCCCAAAGCCTTCCGCAAGAATATTCAGAACAATATCAGCGACGGCCCGCCGAGCAATAAGTTCCTGTGGCCGAAATATCTGACAAAGGAAAATGCCGACGGCACCTTCGGCTATCTCATGGAGCTGAAGCCCGAGAGCTTCGATTCCTTCGTCGATATCCTCAATACCTATAAGCTGACGGTCGATCCGTTCACCGGCAGATCCTCCAAAAAGCCGGTGCGCTTTTCGAGCCTCTATGCAATGGTCACAGCCGTCATCAATATCGTCAATGCCTTCCGGCAGCTCCACCGCGCCGGAAAAAGCTATCAGGACTTAAACGACGGCGGCTTCTTCATCAATGTCGATACCGGCGCCGTGCTCGTCTGCGACTGCGACAACATCGCACCGGACGGCAATAACTTCGGCATCGGCGGAAAGCCGGGCTATATGGCTCCGGAGGTCGTGCGCGGCGTCGCAAAGCCGAATGTGCAGACGGATAAATATTCGCTTGCCGTCGTGCTCTTTAAGCTGCTGTTCCGCGGCGACCCGATGGAGGGCGAAAAGGTCGTGAAGGATGTCTGCCTGACAGAATCCTCCGAGCTCAAGCATTACGGCCAGAACGCTGTCTTTGTCTATGACCCGGAGGACAGCAGCAACCGCCCTGTCCGCGGCATCCATGACAATGTCATCAAGTTCTGGCGCATTTACCCCGATTATATCAAGGACGCTTTCGTCCGCTCCTTTACTGCCGGCATTCTCGAGCCGACCAAGCGCATCATCGAGAACGAGTGGCAGAAGCTCTTTATCCGCCTCCGCTCCGAGATCATCCAGTGCGGCTGCGGCAGAACCAATTTCTGCTCGATGTTCGAGCGCCCGGATATCAAGACCTTCAAATGCCCCAAGTGCGGCTCGCTCTTCGGCAGCCTGAAGTTCAGCAACCGCAATTACCGGACACCGCTCTATCTGGGCAGCGTGTTCTATGCCTGCGAGATCGACCCCGATTCCGAGGATTTCCAGACCGTCGCCGGCGAGCTCGTCGAGAACCGCTTAAAGCCCGGCGTGCTCGGATTCAAGAATACATCCGAGCTCACATGGCGCGCAAAAATGCCGAACGGCGATTTCTATGAGATTCCGCCCGGAAAGGGCTTCCCCGTCTGGCAGGGACTGCAAATTGATTTCGGCAAGGTGCAGGCAACGCTGTAATACCTTCCGCCGTACCTTATATCATGAAAGGGAGTATCAACTATGAGCAAGAATAAAAAGCCGGCAGCACCGAATGCAGCGGGCAATCCGGCTGCCGCTGCGGCAGATGCAGCGGAGGAGATCAAGAAGAACGCACAGTCTCAGTTTGAGGTCGCCGATTCCCTGCTGGACTTTGAGGAGGATGACCCGCTGAGCGCGACCAGCGTCTCGAAAAAGAGCCTTGTCATCTTCTTCCTGATCGACACATCGGGCAGTATGAAGGGCAAGAAAATGGGCGAGCTCAATACCGTCATGGAGGAGCTGATCCCCGAGATCCGCAGAGTCGGCGAGGCCGATACCGAGGTCAAGATCGCGGTTCTGACCTTCGGCACGCAGGTTCGCTGGATGTACTCCGAGCCGATCCCGATCGAGGACTTTGAGTGGGCGCGCCTCCGCGCAGACGGCGTCACCAGCATGGGCGAGGC
This sequence comes from Oscillospiraceae bacterium, assembly GCA_017460835.1. Classification (GTDB taxonomy): domain Bacteria; phylum Bacillota; class Clostridia; order Oscillospirales; family Ruminococcaceae; genus Firm-04. Next base: position 18,665 of record JAFUAD010000042.1, on the reverse strand, counting down.
GTTCAAGGAGCTCTCTGCGAGAATGTCCCGCAACAGCTTCCTCAATTCCCCGTCTCTCTCCTTTGCACCGGTTATCTTCCTGATGACCGACGGCTATCCCTCTGATGACTATAAGCCCGCACTCGCGGATTTGCAGCAGAATAGCTGGTATAAGTTCGGCCTGAAGGCTGCGCTCGGCATCGGCAACGAGGCCAATGACGACATGCTCGCGGAATTCACCGGCACGCCGGATACCGTCGTTCACGCCTATTCCGGCGGACAGCTCGCGCAGATGATCAAGATTATCGCCGTCACCTCCGCACAGATCGGCAGCAAGTCCATGACGCTCTCCGACGATACCAACCATGAACTGACCGCTGAGGAGGTCCGCGCGGCAAAGCAGAAGTTGCTCGGCCAGCAGATTCAGGATTCCATGACCAACCTCGGCGATGCGGACGCTGTGTCCTTCGATACCGGATGGTAATCAGGTTCCGCGCAATACTTATCATTCAGAAGGAGGACTGATTGCGATGTTCGGCGGGTTCAGCAATTCCGTGAGAGGTGCAAGCCATGAAGCAAGCGGACTTGTCTGTCAGGATCATTCAGCATACGAAGTACACGAAAACTACGCAATCGCCGTCATAGCAGACGGACACGGCAGTAAAAAATATTTCAGAAGTCACCTCGGTTCAGAATTTGCTGCGAAGGCCGCGCTGGAAACCGTACAGCGGTTTTATGCGGATCCGGAGAAGTTTGAAGCGAATTTCCCGGAGCATCACAAGCTGATTCTCAAAAATATCGAAAAGCAGATCATTGTCAACTGGAATGCCCGCGTCAAGCAGCATCTGGAGGCAAATCCGGTCCGGCCGGATGAAATGAAGAAATTTACGACTGTGGAATTCCGCGCGATTGCGCCTGAATCCTATTACGGCACCACTCTGGTCGTTGCCGTCGCAACAAAGCAGTGTACCTTCGGCGTACAGATCGGCGACGGCAGCCTTGTCGCGATCTTCGATGACGGCATCCCGGTCATGCCGATGAACTACGACGAATCGGCGCCGGCCAATATGACGGCATCCATGTGCAACAGCAATGCCGCCTCGATGTTCAACAGCTTCTATGTACCCGATAAAAAGCTGATGGCGGTTTATACCTCATCCGACGGACTGTTCACCTCCTTCAGCAATGAGGACGATTTTCTGGAGTATCACCAGATCATCACGAGCCAGCTCAGCAATATTGAGACATTTGAGAATGCTGTCCGGAAAAATATGGAAAAGCGCTCCCATTTCGGAACAGAGGACGATATTTCCCTCGCCTGTGTCTATGATACAGACCTGATCCGCATCTCCGGAGATCTGCTCAAGCAGAAGATCGCCGAAAACAAGGCGTCGGCTGCGGAGCGGAAAAAGAAGCGGATCGCAGCACTGAAAAACGATTTCTCCGATGCGGTTGAAAACGCCTGAAATCACATAGAAAGGGATTGGTTCATATGGAAATCACCAAACTGTTCAGCACTGCGAAGGATTATGCCGAGCAGATCCGGCAGGCTTTTCCGGGTGTTGTCAGCATTCCGGATGCACAGATCACGCTGATCGTCGTCGGCGATGAGGAGATCATCACCGGCTACACCGCAGTGACGGTCATCGACGGCATTGCTGAGACGATCGGCTCCGAGATTCAGGCGCTGAACGCCCTGACGCCGGACATGACAGCACAGCAGATGCTGACGCTTCTGGTCAATGAAGGCTATGCAGTCCGCCCGGAGGATGAGATCGTGGACAAGCTGACCGCGATCAGAGCGGAGAATGCAGCGTGCGAGATCGTTCTCTCCCCGACGCGCTCTGTTCCGGCGGATAAGCTCCGGGAGGGCGAGCTGCCCGAGGAGGATGATTTCCTCAGCGGCTTTGAGGATGCCGTCACCGCAGCACCCTTTGACAGCGGCCTCGGTGCGCCCGCAGAATTCGCTGCCGGATTTGATGTTGATGAAAGCAATCCCTTCTATGAGGCGCCGGCAGACGATCTGCCCGTCGCACAGACCATAGAGCCGGACGACGAGCCGGAACCGGAGCAGGTTCCCCCGCCTCCGATGTTCGGCCATCCGCAGCAGGGCGGTTATCCCCCGCAGGGCGGCTATCCTCAACAGGGTGGTTATCCCCCGCAGGGCGGCTATCCTCAACAGGGTGGTTATCCCCCGCAGGGCGGCTATCCTCAACAGGGTGGTTATCCCCCGCAGGGCGGTTATCCGCAGCAGGGCTATCCGCAGCAGGGCGGTTATCCCCCGCAGGGCTATCCGCAGCAGGGTGGTTATCCCCCGCAGGGCGGCTATCCGCAGCAGGGCGGCTATCCGCAGCACGGCGGCTACCCCCAGCAGGGCGGTTATCCGCAGCAGGGCGGCTATATGAACCCGCAGTTTGCTGCACCGTATCCGCAGAATCAGGGTGTCACATCCCGGCCGATTCATTCGGCGGGTCAGCCCGTCCAGAGCCTCTATCAGCAGCAGTCGAGTCTGGTCGTTTCGCAGAATATCTCGGCCGGTGCCGGCGGCGCATACAAAAACCGCCTCGCGAGCTTCCTGAATGACGAGGAGGCCGCAGCAGCCGTTGCCGCAGAGGAGCAGGAGCTCGGCCTCAGCAAGGAGGAAATGCTCCGCAAGGCGAAGGAGCGCAAAAAGGTCGCGAAAAACAACTTCGGCTTCCGGAAGGGTTAATCTCATATCAAATGCAGCCCGAAAGCGGTTCATTGCCGCCTTCGGGCTGTTCAGTCTGTTTTTCCGTGACCCATTGCGTTTCCCACCATAATATGCTATAAGGCGGCAGTGCCGCCCTCCGTTTCAACTCCCCGGCAGTTTCTTCCGTACATTTTTCTTCCGCTCCCATTGAAATTTAATGCATTATATGCTATAATAGCATAAAACGGCACAGTATTTGCCGGAATGAAGAAATCATCGGGAGGAATATGATGAGAAAGCTATTTTTGATCGGCGGAACCGCGATTCTGCTTGCGGCGGCAGCGGCGGTGCTGACAGCCTGCGGCGATAAAAAGGGCGGCGACCATGTGCAGGAATACAGCCCGGATGCCGCAAAGCAGATCGGCAGAACGGTTTACCATGCGGACAGCAGCACGCTCTGGTGCTCGCTTTCGGGCAGCGGAATCGACTTTTCCTTTTACGGGACGGAGTGTGCGGCAGCGCTTGTCGCGGATTCTGCCTATTCCGGCGGGGAAACCGTCGCACCGCGCTATGCCGTCTATGTCAACGGCACCAGAACGGAGGAGGCGCAGCTCACGGAATCGGAGCGGACGGTGACCATCCAGAATCCCGGCGTTGCCGGAGATGCCTGCTCCGTCCGGATCGTGAAGCTCTCGGAGTCGATGCAGTCCGCCCTCGGCATCAGCAAGCTGACGGTCACGACGCCGAAGGATGTATACAATTCGCACAAGGACGGCACGCTGCTCCCGGCGGAGGACAAAGCGCACCTGATCGAATTCATCGGGGATTCGATCACCTGCGGCTACGGCGTGGACGGCGAATTCAATGTAGATACGTTCAAAACCGCGAACGAGGATGCGACAAAGGCATATGCGGTCCGGACGGCGGAGAAGCTCGGTGCCGATTACAGCCTTGTCAGCTACAGCGGCCACGGCATTCTGTCGGGGTATTCCTCCGGCGGCACGATCAATACGCGCGATCTGGTTCCGCCGTATTACGGGCTGTGCGGGCATTCCTCCGCTTCGCTGCCGGAGGGCGGAAAGATTCAGGATGACAAGTGGGACTTTGCAAAAAAGCCCGACCTCATTGTCATCAACCTCGGCACGAACGATGCCTCCTACACCGGCACCGATGCTGCGAAGATGAAGGAATTTGCCGCTGCCTATGTCGAATTCCTGAAGCAGATCCGCGAGAATAACCCGGATGCCCCGATCCTCTGCACACTCGGCATCATGGGCGGCACGCTCTGCGACGCGATTGATCTTGCGATCCTGAACTATCAGCAGGAGACCGGCGACAAGAACATCAGCGCGATGCGGTTTGACATGCAGGCGCAGGAGGACGGCTATGCGGTGGACTGGCACCCCTCTGCGGCGACGCATGAGAAGGCCTCCGACAAGCTGAGCGCCTACATCCGCGAATGGCTGAACTGGTAAGAAAATGCTGTATATCCGTCCTTTCGGGTATACAGCATTTTCTCTGTTCTCTGCCAAATTTTAGTCAAAACATATAAAAGCGGGCGCAGTGCTTGCGTTTTTCACCCTGATTGGCTATAATAGAAGTATTCTTGTATGATAGGAGAAGTCTGCATGGAGCATGTTTTTCTGATGCCGGATGCGGCAAAAAGCCGGATTTCCTCCGGCGCATGTGACGGGACACTTCAGAGGATATACAGCGTCGGGCGGGAGCAGCTTGCCCCGTACAGAGCGCGCATTCTCTCCGCGATCGACGCATTTTCCGCACAGTACGGCGCACAGCCCGTGCGGGTGTTTTCTGTCTCCGGCAGAACCGAGCTCGGCGGGAATCACACCGACCACCAGCACGGCAGGGTGCTCGCCGGCGGCATCAGCCTCGATATCATCGCAGTTGCGGCGAAAACCGATGACGGGCTCATGCGCATCAAATCCGAGGGCTTTCCGGAGGACACCGTTCCGGCAGACGAGCTTGCTGTCCGGGCGGAGGAGGCGGGGCGCTCTGCGGCGCTGCTGCGCGGAACTACTGCGAGGTTTCGTGCGCTCGGAAAACCGGCCGGCGGCTTCTGCGCCTATACGACCTCAAATGTGCTCAAGGGGAGCGGGCTCTCGTCCTCTGCGGCATTTGAGGTCATGATCGGCACGATCTGCAACGACTTTTTCGCGGACAATGCCTTTTCTCTGGCAGAGCTCGCGATCATCGCGCAGTATGCCGAAAACGAATATTTCATGAAGCCCTGCGGACTGATGGACCAGATGGCATGTGCGCTCGGCGGCGTGACCGCGATTGATTTTGCCGACCCGGCGCATCCGGTCTGGGAGCAGGTTTCGCTCGATCTGAATGCCGAGGGCTATGTGCTCTGCATCATTGATTCCGGCGCCGATCACGCCGACCTGACCGATGAATATGCGGCGGTGCCGCGGGAGATGAAGGCAGTCGCGGCGGCGCTCGGAAAGCAGGTCTTGCAGGAGACGGACGAAGCCGAGTTCCTGCGCAGCATTCCGCGCCTGCGGGAGCAGTGCGGCGACCGCGCCGTGCTCCGTGCGATGCATTTTTATGAGGAGACTGCGCGCGTGCCGGAAATGACGGCGGCGCTGCGCGAACAGCGCTTTTCCGATTACCTCCGGCTGGTGACGGAATCCGGGCAGTCCTCTGCCTTTGCGCTGCAAAATATCTATGCTGCGGGCAGCACGCGGCAGCAGGCGGTCGCGGTGACGATCGCGCTCTGCAAAAAGCTGCTCTGCGGCAAGGGCGCATGCCGCGTTCACGGCGGCGGCTTTGCCGGAACCGTTCAGGCCTATGTGCCCGCTGAGCTGGCCGCAGAATTTCAGGAACAGGTCAATGCCGTGCTCGGCGCGGGTGCCTGTCAGATATTGCGCATCCGGAGCTGCGGCGCCTGCGCACTTTGGGAGGGTGAAACCGCATGCTGCTGACAAGGCTGAGATCGGACATCGAAGGAAAACGTGTGCTGCTGCTGGGCTTTGGCAGAGAGGGGAGAGCCCTCTGCCGGAGAATCTTACAGGTCGGGGGCTTTTCAGCACTCGGCATCGCGGACGCAAACCCCGTTTCGGATACGCCGGAGCAGGCAAGGCTGCACATCGGCGCGGACTATCAGGATGCGATGCGGGAGTATGAGATCGTATACAAAAGCCCCGGCATCGTGCTGACGGACGGGCATAAGCCGGAGCAGCTTGACTGCCGCGTCACCTCGCTGACCGAGCTCTTTCTGAGCGCCTACCGCGACCGCTGCATCGGCATCACCGGCACAAAGGGCAAATCGACGACCTCGTCGCTGCTGTATCATGTGCTGCAAACCGCCGGCGTGCCGTCGGTGCTCGGCGGCAATATCGGCATCCCGACTGCTGACCTCTATGACAGCATCACGCCGGAAACTGTCATCGTGCTGGAGATCGGCGTGCATCAGCTCGAATACAACCATGTATCGCCGAAAACGGCGGTGTTTCTGAATTTATACGAGGAGCATCTCGACCACTACGGCACATTTGAATATTACGCATACTGCAAGGAAAACATCTACCGCAACCAGCAGGCGGGCGATCTGCTGATCTGCGGGCAGGAGGGGCTCCCGGAGCCCGGTGACTGCCGCGCACAGGTCATGAGGCTCCGCATGGATGACCCGGAGGCGGATGTCACGCTGCTGCACGGGGATACGGTCTGCTTTCAGGGGCAGACGCTCAGGCTGCCGGATGACATGGCGCTGACCGGCGTTCACAACCGCTATAACTGCGCTGCCGTCTATGCACTGGCAAAGCGGCTCGGCGTGTCCGATCAGGATTTTCTGCGCGGGGTCAGGGACTTTCACCCGCTCCCGCACCGGCTTTCTCCGGTCGGGACCTATCACGGCATCCGCTGGTATGACGATTCGATCTCAACTGCCTGCGAGACCTGCATTCAGGCGCTCAACAGCCTGCCCGATACCGATACCGTGCTGATCGGCGGCATGGACAGGGGCATTTCCTATCAGCCCTTGCTCGATTATCTTGTATTATCGCCGGTTCGGCATATCATTCTGATGTCCGATTCCGGAAAGCGGATTTACAAGGAGGCGCCGGATGCACTGCTGCCGCGGCTTTCCTATGCAGCCGATCTGCCCGCCGCGGTGAAGCTCGCAAAGCAGCTTACCGAAAAGGGAAAAATCTGTCTGCTCTCGCCGGCCGCCGCAAGCTATAATGTCTATCAGAATTTTGAAAAGCGCGGTGAGCATTTTCAGCAGCTCGCGAAGGAATAAAGAGAATAAAGAACGGAGGTCATCAACAGTATGAAAACGATCTTTCTGGTTGTGCCCTGCTATAATGAGGAGGAGGTTCTGCCGGAAACCTCAAAGCGGCTCAACAAGAAAATGAAGCAGCTCAAAAAGGCGGGGACAATTTCGCCGGAAAGCCGCGTGGTGTTCGTGGACGACGGCTCGAAGGATAAAACATGGAAGATCATCGCAAAGCTGCACGAGAAGCTGCCGCAGATGTTCGACGGCGTGAAGCTCTCGCGCAACGAGGGGCACCAGAATGCGCTCTATGCCGGGCTGATGCAGGTGAAAGCGCACTGCGATGCCGCGATCTCGCTCGATGCGGATTTACAGGATGACATCGAGGCGATCGACGAGATGATCCAGCGCTTTGATGAGGGCAATGATATCGTATACGGCGTGCGCAGCCAGCGCGAGACCGACACCTTCTTCAAGCGCACCACCGCCCGCGGATTCTATAAGATCATGACGCATATGGGCGTCGAGATGGTGGAGGATCATGCGGATTTCCGGCTGATGAGCCGCCGGGCGCTTGAGGGGCTCTCAGAATTCCATGAGGTCAACCTGTTCCTGCGCGGCATGGTGCCGATGATCGGCTACCCGACCGCCGAGGTGTACTATGAGCGCGGCGAGCGATTTGCCGGGGAATCGAAATACCCGCTGCGGAAGATGATCTCCTTCGCGGCGCAGGGCATCACCTCGCTTTCGGTCAAGCCGATCCGGCTGATCACCTCGCTCGGCATCGGCATTTTCTTCACGAGCCTCCTGATCCTGCTCTATTCCCTGATTCGCCATCTGACCGGCCACACGGTCGCGGGCTGGACCTCGACGGTGTTCTCGATCTGGGCGATCGGCGGCTTGCAGCTCCTTGCGATCGGCATTATCGGCGAATACATCGGGAAGATTTATCTCGAAACAAAGGCGCGGCCGAAGTACCTGATTCAGACATGGCTCCATGAGGAGCCTAAGCAGCCCGAACCGGAGCAGCCGGAGCAGCAGGACGGCGCGGCACAGGGCTGAGAAGCGCCGGAATGCACTTTTTTGTTTCAGGCTATTGACAAACGGCGCAAGATATAGTAAACTGAATATGTATGGAATCATACAGATAGGGGGCTCCGGGCTCCCGCTGTGTGCATGCTAAGTAATGAAAAAGGCGGTTATGTAATGGGATTATTTGAAAAGATTTTCGGCTCTTACAGTGAAAAGGAGCTTGCCAAGATCGAACCGATCAAGAAAAGAGTGCTTGATCTGGATGAGGAGTATCAGGGACTTTCCGACACTGCACTGAAGGCGAAAACAAAGGAATTCAAGGAGCGCCTTGCAAACGGCGAAACACTGGATGATATCATGGTCGAGGCGCTCGCGACGGTTCGCGAGGCGGCAGACCGCATCCTCGGAAAGAAGCCGTTTCCGGTACAGATCATCGGCGCGATCGTGCTGCACCAGGGCAGAATCGCGGAAATGCGCACCGGTGAAGGTAAAACGCTGGTCGCCTGCGTCGCCTCTTACCTGAACGGTCTTGCGGGCGAGGGCGTCCATGTCGTCACGGTCAACGATTACCTCGCAAAGACCCAGTCTGACGAAATGGGCAAGGTGCTGCGCTTCCTCGGCCTCACCGTCGGCTGCATCATCCATGACCTGAACAACGACCAGCGCAGAGAGGCGTATAACTGCGATGTCACCTACGGCACCAACAATGAGATGGGCTTTGACTATCTGCGTGACAACATGGTCACCTACAAGAGAGACCGCGTGCAGCGCGAGCCGAACTTCGCGATCGTGGACGAGGTGGACTCGATCCTGATCGACGAGGCGAGAACCCCGCTGATCATCTCCGGCAGAGGCGACAAGTCCACGGAGCTCTATGAGCAGGCGGACCGCTTTGCCCGGACGCTGACGCCGGTCACGGTCGTCGAGACCGACGACAAGGAGGACCAGGACGAGGCCTACGAGGATGCCGACTACATCATCGACGAAAAGGCCAAGACCGCGACCATCACCCGCCGCGGCGTCAAGAAGGCGGAGCAGTATTTCCATGTTGAAAACCTCATGGATATGGAAAATATGACGCTGCTGCACCATGTCAATCAGGCACTGAAGGCGCACGGCATCATGCACCTCGACACCGACTATGTCGTCAAGGATGACGAAATCATCATCGTGGACGAGAACACCGGCCGTCTGATGATGGGCAGACGCTACAACGACGGCCTGCATCAGGCGATCGAGGCGAAGGAGGGCGTCAAGGTCAAGCACGAGTCCAAGACCCTCGCGACGATCACCTTCCAGAACTACTTCCGCCTTTACAAGAAGCTCTCCGGCATGACCGGTACAGCCATGACGGAGGAGGACGAGTTCCGCGAAATCTATAAGCTGGACGTGATCTCGATTCCGACCAACAAGCCGGTAATCCGCATCGACCAGCCGGACTATGTGTACCGCACCGAAAAGGCGAAGTATGCCGCGATCATCGACCAGATCGTCGAGTGCAACAAGAAGGGGCAGCCGGTTCTGGTTGGTACCGTTTCGATCGACAAGTCCGAGCGCCTTTCCGATATGCTGAAGCGCCGCGGCATCAAGCATGAGGTTCTGAACGCGAAATATCACGCGAAGGAAGCGGAGATCGTCGCGCAGGCCGGCAAGCTCGGCGCCGTGACGATCGCGACGAACATGGCAGGACGCGGCACCGATATCATGCTCGGCGGAAATGCCGAATTCCTCGCGAAGGCGGAGATGCGCAAGCGCGAGATTCCGGAGGAGATCATCACCGAGGCGGTCGGCTATGCCGATACCGACGATGAGGAGATCCTCGCGGCGCGTGAGGTTTACCGCTCCCTCTACGATAAATATAATGAGGAGGTCAAGGAAAAGGCAGTCGATGTCAAAAAGGCAGGCGGTCTGTTCATTCTCGGTACGGAGCGCCATGAGTCCCGCCGCATCGACAACCAGCTCCGCGGCCGTTCCGGACGTCAGGGCGACGAGGGCGAGAGCCGCTTCTTCCTCTCCGTTGAGGATAATCTGATGCGTATTTTCGCGGGCGACCGCCTCGAAAATATGATGGCAAGACTGAATGTGGACGAGAATACGCCGCTTGAGAGCAAAATGATGTCAAAGGTCATCGAGTCCTGCCAGAAAAAGGTCGAGGGCATGCACTTCGCGACCCGTAAGAACGTCCTGAATTACGACGATGTCATGAATGCGCAGAGAGAGATCATCTACGGCCAGCGCGCACAGGTGCTCGACGGCAAGGATCTCCACGCCTATATCACGGACATGATCAAGGAGCTCATCAGCGGCGAGGTCTGCCGGTATCTGCCGGATGAGCTGGATAAGTCGAGCTGGAATCTGGTCGGTCTGCGCGAGTATTTCATGGACTGGATCACGGTTCCGGAGGATTTTGACTGGGATGACGAGCAGGTCAACAAGACCGAGCGCGACGAGATCATCAAAATGCTGACAGACCGCACGCTGGCTGTCTACAATATGCGCGAGAAGGCGATCGGCCACGACGAGCTGCGCGAGCTTGAGCGCGTTGTGCTGCTGAAGGTCGTCGATACCAAGTGGATGGCGCATATCGACGATATGGACGAACTGAAGCGCGGCATGGGTCTGCGCGGCTACGGCCAGAAGAACCCGGTCGTCGAGTACCGCTACGAGGGCTTCCAGATGTTCGATGAAATGGTCGATGCGATCCGCGAGGACACGGTTCGCGTGCTGCTGACCATCAAACTGCCGGAAAACAAGGTTCCGGAGCGTGAGCAGGTCGCAAAGCCCGATGCACCGAATGCCGGTGCGGGCGACGGCAGCTTTACCCAGCAGGCAACCTCGAAAAAGAAGGTCGGCCCGAATGAGCCTTGCCCGTGCGGCAGCGGAAAGAAGTATAAATACTGCTGCGGGATGAAGAAATGAGCGGGGCTGCGGCACTGCGGCAGCTCGCCGCGGAGTGTGAGGCGGAGCTGACCGGTCATATTCTGCCGTTCTGGCTTGACCTGCGCGATCCGCACGGCGGATTCTTCGGGCAGGTGACCGGCGATCTCACGCTGCATAAAAATGCGCCGAAGGGCATGATTCTGCATGCGCGGATTCTCTGGGCGTTTTCCTCTGCATATTTGCAGCTGAAAAAGCCGGAATATCTCGAAGCGGCGCGCCATGCCTATGACTTTTTGCAGCAGGGCTGGGATATGCTGAACGGCGGGTTTTACTGGTCGGTGACGGCGGACGGAAAGCCCTTTGAGACCGACAAATACGCCTATTGCAATGCGTTCTGTATCTACGGGCTGACGCTCTATTCCGAGGCGGCAGAGGACCGCGACGCGCTCGCGCTTGCGCTGAAGGCATTTGACTGCATCGAGGCGCACTTTGCCGAGAAGGACGGCTACATCGAGACCTTCACCGAGAGCTGGCAGCCGCTGGAGAATGACCACCTCTCCGAGCATGATCTCCATGCGGCAAAGACCATGAACACGACGCTGCATCTGATCGAGGCCTACGCGGAGCTTTACCGCGTGACGAAATATGCCTATGTCGGGGATGCGCTTCAGCGCCTGCTGGAGCTGCTGCGCGATCTGATCTATATTCCGGAGCAGAGGATGCTCGGCGTCTTTTTCAATGAAAATCTGGAGCTGATCGGCGATCTGCACTCCTTCGGGCATGACATCGAGGCGAGCTGGCTGATCGACCATGCCTGCGACTGCCTCAATAAGAAAAAGCTCACGGCAGAATTCCGGGAAATCAACTATCAGCTCGCAAAGCATGTATATGACGCAGCGTTTCACGACGGTGCGCTGTATAATGAGCGGTTCATGCAGGAAATCGACAAAACGCGCGTCTGGTGGGTGCAGGCGGAGGGCGTGATCGGCTTCCTGAATGCCGCAAAAACCGCTGACCGGGAGAAACAGGATCCGGCGGCGGCAGAACAGTATATCTCCTGCGCACTGACCCTTTGGGACTATCTGAAGCAGTATCAGATCGACCCGCGCAAGGGCAGCGAGTGGTTTGCCGAAACAGACACAGACGGCAGACCGGTCACCGGCAGTGATATGGCAGGCATCTGGAAATGCCCGTATCACAACAGCAGAATGTGCATGGAGGTCATCCGCAGGGCTTCTGACTTCGTTTAATGGGGATTTGTAAGAAAAAAACAATCACAATAAAGGGGAGATTACCATGAAGTACAGTAAAAAATGGCTGCGTGCAGGGCTGTGCATCGGTCTGTCGGTTCTGATGACCGGCGGCATGATGATGCAGGCGGCTGCGGATGCCGGCGAGGACCCGGGAAAGGTTGACGACAAGGATAAGGTTTTTCCTGATCCTGCGAGCTTTTCCTATGACGATGTAGAGGTGAATTTTGCAAAAGCACTGCAATATTCGATTTACTTCTACGATGCGAACAAGTGCGGCACCAGAACCGGCAATCTTGAATGGCGCGGCGACTGCCATATGGAGGATGCCGCGATCCCGCTCAAGCACTGGGAAACCGGCATGGGCGCGCCGATCGGCGTCAATGTCTCCGATGAATGGGTCGCCGAGCATCTTGATATTCTCGACCCGGACGGCGACGGCTGCCTCAACTGCGAGGGCGGCATGCACGATGCGGGCGACCATGTGAAGTTCGGTCTGCCCGGCTCCTATGCCGCGTCCACGCTCGGCTGGGGCTACTACGAGTTCCGCGATGCCTATGAAAAAACGGGGCAGGCGGAGCATATCGAGCAGATTCTTCACGCATTCTGCGACTTCTATCTGAATGCGATCTATTACAATGAGGACGGCTCGGTGCTCGCGTATGTCTATCAGGTCGGCGAGGGCAACTGCGACCACAACTACTGGATCGCACCGGAGCTGCAAAATACGAATCTGCTGGATTTCGGCAGACCGGCTTACCTCGCGACCGTCGATACGCCGGCATCGGATATGTGCGCGGGCACTGCCGCGGCGCTGGCGGTCTCCTACCTGAATTTCAAGGATACCGAGCCGGAATTCGCAGAGGAATGCCTGAAGGGTGCCTATGCGCTGTATGAATTCGCGGTCGATACACATTCCGAGCAGATCGGCGAGGACGGCAAGCCGAATGTGATGAAGGTCACCTCGCTCGGCTACGACGGCGGCTTCTACACCTCCAGCTACGACTACGACGAGCTCGCATGGGCGGCGGTCTGGCTCTATGAATGCACCGTGGACAAGGATCCTGCCAAGCAGCAGGAGGCCTATGACAAGTACATTGATGCGATCATCCATGTCGATGAGACCGTTTCCGGCGATATGGGTGCGCATCCGTATACCGGTTATATGAAGCGGATTATTGCCGATACCGGCAACTGCTGGCAGAATATCTGGGTTCACTGCTGGGATACCGTCTGGGGCGGCGTCTTTGCAAAGCTCGCGCCGATCACCAATATTTCGAGAGACTGGTACATTTTCCGCTGGAATCTCGAATTCTGGTCGGGCATGACCCCGGAGGATGCCGCGGCGGCGACCGGCCTTGAGCCTGCGGTTACGGCTCACAAGAAATTCGGAACGGACGATGTTGTCTGGAATACCACCATCACGCCCGAGGAAATCAAGGATCTGCCGGATACCGACGGCGCATGGCTGAAGAAAACGCCCGCCGGCTTCGGCATGCTGAACGACTACGGCTCTGCGCGTTACGATACCGCATTCCAGCTCTGTGCGCTGGTCTATGCGAAGGAGACCGGTGACATGACCTTTGCAGACTGGGCAGAGGGACAGATGGAATACATCATGGGCAAGAACCCGATGAACCGCCCGTATATCGTCGGATACTCCGATACGGCGGTTTCGCATCCGCATCACCGCGCGGCACACGGCTCGCTCGACCTGAACATGGATCATCCGGAGGATCAGACCCATGTGCTCTGGGGCGCGCTGGCAGGCGGCCCGGATGCAATAGACTGGCACCGCGATCTCACGAAGGACTACATTTACAATGAAGTCGCGGTTGACTACAATGCGGCGTTTGTCGGTGCCTGCGCAGGACTTTACAGCTTCTACGGTACAAGCGACATGAAGCCCGTTTCCAACTTCCCGCCGGCAGAATCCACCACGAAAACCGACGAGGAGCTGCTCGAATTCACGCTCAAGGCAGCGGTCGGGCAGGAGGACAACATGGCGACGCAGGTGCTCATCGAGCTCTGCAACCAGACACAGCGCCCGCCGCGCTATCTCGAGGACATCAAGGTGCGCTATTACTTTGATATCTCCGAGGTGCTGAAAAACGGCGGTTCGGTCGAGGATATCACGGTCAGACCGGACTACGATCAGATGAAATCCGATACAGACGGAAAATATGTGGTTTCCTATGAAATCGTGCAGTACAATGACGAGGGCGGCTGCTATCTGGAGCTGACATGGCCGGATTATGAGTTCTACGGCACATTGCAGTATCAGTTTGCGCTGATGGATACCGTGCAGAATGCAGAGTATACCTTCGTCTGGGATCCGTCGAACGATTACAGCCGCAGCAAGCTCAAAACGGCGACGGAGATCGGCGTTCCGCTCAATGTCGCGCCGCAGTATACCGACGGCCTGACCATGTATGCCGAGGGCGAGCTGGTCTGGGGCGTTGCGCCGGAGGATGCGCCCGATCAGCCGGAGGTTGAGAAATCGGCAGCCTACGGCGATGTGGACTGCAATGAGGAGGTCAATATCCTCGATGCGGTCATGCTCGCAAGACTGGTCGTGGAGGACACCGCGACCGGCGTGACCGATCAGGGCAAGCTGAATGCAGACTGCAAGAAGGACGGAAAAACGACCAGCGCGGATCTGACCGCACTTTTGAAGTATCTTTCCGGGCTGATTCCTTACACCACGCTCGGAACATAAACACCGCTGTTCAGACAGTATCCGGCACAGGGTACTGTCTGAATGCATGTCCTGCACTGTTTGGAAAGGAATGGATCAGATGCAATTGAAGAAAACGGCTGCCTGCTGTATGGCAGTTCTGCTCAGCATGGCGGTCTGCCGGAAGGATACCGGCGCCGCAGAGCGGAACGCGGACGGCTACGATCTCTCCGGCTTTGCGTACCGGTTCCCGGAGAAATTCTCGAAGGACGATACAGTGACCGTCACAGCGGACAGCTATCAGAGCCATGACGTCAGCATTCAGCTTTCGCGGCATTTCGTCGGCAGGCTGAACGGCGACGCGGACGAAAATCTCACGGTCGATATTCAGGATGCGGTTGCCTGCTGCCGGATCATCAACGAGCAGGAAATCCCCGGGCTCACCGCTGAGGGCCTCCTGAACGCGGACTGCAACAATGACGAAAAAATCAATCTGGCCGATCTGACACTGCTGCTGAATTACCTCTCCGGCCATGTGACATCTGTGGATTTCTTTACCAACCCGACAGTGACCTATCATGTGGCGGATATCTATATCCGCGATATCAATTCGCTCCGCGGCGCATTTGCGAAGGGAACCTTCCCCGAAAAGGGCAGCGCGCAGCTCGAATCCATCACCAAAATGGCGACGGACAACAACGCGCTGTTCGCGATCAACTGCGACTACTGCGAGATCCGCGCAAACGGCATCACCTACCGCAACGGCGTCATGTACCGCGATACCAAGCGCGCAGAGGTCGCCGTGATCTACAAGGACGGCGTGATGGATGTGCTGACCGATGCGGAATACCGCGCACTCTCGGAGGAGCAGCTTGCGAATATCTGGCAGACGACCGCCTTCGCGCCGGGGCTTGTCAAGGACGGCGTGCAGATGAGCGGCTTCACCGGCTCGACCTATGTCGATCTGCATCCGCGCAGCGGCATCGGCTACTATGAGCCGGGGCATTACTGCTTCGTGCAGGTGGACGGCCGCCAGCCCGGCTATTCCGACGGCATCTCGGTCAATCAGTTCGCGGAGATCATGTACCGGCTCGGCGTGCAGGAGGCCTACAATATGGACGGCGGAAGCTCCTCCGAGATCGTGTTCATGGGCAAGACCTACAACCACCCCTCCGGCATCAAGACCGGCTCGTCCGGCGGCAGAAACAACAGCGATATCCTGTTTATCTGCGATCTGGATTCGATTCCGGTAGACACCGCTGCTGCTGCGTGGTATGCAAAGCTCGCAGAGGAAGCCGGCGGCACAGAATAAAATTGCAAGTTGTATCCGTTTATTTTCGGGGGGAATACCATGAAATTCAAAAAAATTACGGCAGCATGCATGGCTGCCTGCGTGTCGGCGTGCAGTCTGCTTCCGCTCTCTGCATCGGCCGAAACGGAGCTTGCGCCGGTCGATCCGCCGGAGCCGGTCTATAACGAGGAGGGCTATGATATCTCCGGCTTTGCGTACCGGTTTCCGGAGAAATTCTCGAAGGATGACACGGTGACGGTCACGGAAAACAGCTATCAGAGCCATAATGTCAGCATCAGCATCACCGAGCACGATTCTGACCGGATGACCGGCGATCTGGACGAAAGCGGCGGGATCAATGTGCAGGATGCAGTGATGCTCTGCCGCGTTCTGGCGGAGGATACGGGGCTTGACATCTCCGAAACCGGCAAGCTGAATGCCGATATCAATGAGGACAACCTCTGGAATATGGAGGACCTGAGCCGGATGCTGAAATATCTGGCGGAGCTGCTGCCGGAGTCGGAGTTCTTTGTCGATCACACGCTGGTCTATTTCGTGGTGGATGTGTATGTGCGGGATATCAATTCCTTCCGCGGCGGCTTTGCGGGCGGGGAGTATACGCTCCCGTCGAATGCGATCACCGAGGAGGTGCTCGACATGGCAAATGCGCACAATGCGCTGTTTGCGATCAACTGTGACTATGTTGCGCACCGGACAAACGGCATCACTTACCGCAACGGCATCATGTACCGCGAGGACGCGAGCACCTATAAAAAGGATGTCTGCGTGATTTACAAGGACGGCGTCATGGATATCCTGACGGATAAGGAGTACCGGAATCTGACCGACGGGCAGAAGGCGAACATCTGGCAGACCTCTGCCTTCGCGCCGGGGCTTGTCAAGGACGGCGCTGCGGCAAGCGGCATGACCGGGCAGCTCGCGCAGCTTCACCCGCGCAGCGGCATCGGCTACTATGAGCCGGGGCATTATGTCTTTGTGCAGGTCGAGGGGCGGCAGAAGGGCTATTCCGCCGGCATAACGCTCGATGACTACGCAAAGCTGTTCTATGATCTCGGCGTGACCGAGGCATTCAACCTCGACGGCGGCAGCAGCTCGGTCATCACGTTCATGGGCAAGGAGGCAAACCGCCCGGCATGGAGCGGCAGAAAATCCAGCGATATCCTCTATATCTGCGAGCTGTCGCAGATTCCGTTCGATACCGCTGCGGCAACCTTCCTCGCAGAGCAGGAGGCCGCTGCCGAGACCACTGCGCCGGCACCCTGATACAAGGGAGATCGGAGGAACTATGACACCACTCGCTGAGCGACTGCGCCCGGTCAGCCTCGATGATATGGTCGGGCAGCCGCATCTGTTCGCGCCGGGGAAGCCCATGCGCAGGATCATCGAATCCGGGCGCATCCCGAATATGATCTTCTACGGCCCCTCCGGCGTCGGGAAAACCACGCTGGCCCGCATGATCGCGGATCGCTCCGATCTGCTGCTGCACAAGCTCAACGGCACGACGGCGTCCGTCGGCGATATCCGGGAGATTTTGCAGGAGAGCGGCTCGCTGTTCGGCGCAAACGGCATTCTGCTCTATCTCGATGAGATCCAGTATCTCAATAAAAAGCAGCAGCAAAGCCTGCTCGAATACATCGAAAACGGCAGCGTGACGCTGATCGCCTCGACGACGGAAAACCCGTATTTTGCTGTATTCAACGCGATCATCAGCCGCTCGACGGTCTTTGAGTTCAAGCCGGTGACAAAGGAGCAGATGCGCCCGGCAATCGAGCGGGCATTCCGCTTTCTGGAGGAGGAGCAGGGAACTGCGATCCGCTACCCGGAGGAGGTTCTGGATTATATTGCGGCGGGCTGCGGCGGCGATGTGCGCAAGGCGGTGAATACCGTTGAGCTCTCGGTGCTCGCGGCGGAAAAGCGCGATGACGGCCTCTGCATCACGATGGATTCCGTGAAAGAGCTGACCCAGCGCAGCAATATGCGCTATGATAAGGACGGCGACCAGCACTATGACCTGCTCTCTGCGCTGCACAAGTCAATCCGCGGCTCGGACGAGAACGCGGCGGTGCATTATGCGGCGCGGCTCATGGAGGCGGGCGACCTGCTTCCGCTGTGCAGGCGGCTGCTCTGTGTCGCGTGCGAGGACGTCGGGCTCGCGTATCCGATGGCGATTCCGATTGTCAAGGCGGCGGTGGATACGGCGCTCCAGCTCGGCATGCCGGAGGCGCGGCTGCCGCTTGCGGATGCGGTCATTCTGCTCGCGACGGCGCCGAAATCGAACAGCGCGTATCTTGCGATCGACGCGGCGGCAGCGGATGTCCGCGCGGGGCTCTCGGGCGATTTCCCGCGGGCGCTGCAAAATGTGCATCTCGACGGCGAGGGCGCAGCGGTGAAGGGGCAGCATTATCTCTATCCGCATGACTACCCGAATCATTGGGTGCAGCAGCAGTATCTGCCCGATACGCTGAAGGACCGCGTGTATTATCACGCGCAGGAGAATAAGGCGGAGCAGGCGGCAAAGGCATACTGGGAAAAGATCAAGAAATAGGCAAAGCCCGGCGGGAAACTGCCGGGCTATTTGTTGCAATGCATTTTCACATAGATTTCACAGAATTATCACCGTTTTTTTGTTT
>JAFUAD010000041.1 GCA_017460835.1 Oscillospiraceae bacterium | reverse complement strand
TCTTCCCCGCAGCCGACCGCCCCGCAGCCCGCGCCGTATGCGCAGCCGGCACCGCAGTACATCCCGCAGACACCCGCCGCACAGTCGGCACCGCGCCCACACTTTTGCAGCGGATGCGGCTCGCCGTTTAAGGAGGGAGCAAAATTCTGCGCCCGCTGCGGCAAACCGCTCTGAGTCCGATGCACGGACTGCCTGACAACTGACATAAGGAGGATTCCGCAATGGAACAGTACAACACAGAAAATCTGCCCTCTGTTCACAGAGGAATTGTAAGAGCCGCGGCTATTCTGCTGGAGCTGGAGCAGCATCCGGCAGCAAAGCGCTATTCCGCCGGCGACATCGAAACGATGGTCGGGGAGACCACCGCGCCCGATCGGGCGGGAGACCGCCAGAAAGGCAAGGGGCTTCACTATTACTGCGCCGTCACGCCGGACGGCAGACCGCTGCCGTATCACCCGATGCTCGGCGGCTACTGCAATGCCAACCGTAAACCGGCGCCCTCTCCGCTGACGATGCTCGATGCGGAATACCGCGCCGCGCTGATGCTCTACCGTGCCGGAAAGTATCAGGCCGCGATGACGAGCCTTTCCCGCGCACTGCATATGCTCGCGGACGTCTGCTGCCCGCCGCACAGCTGTTCGATGACCTATTTTTCCAGATATGCCTATGTCCACAAGCGGTATGAGTCGCAGGCAAAAATCGTGTTCTGGAGCGGACAGGATCAGGAGGCGGCACCGGCTGCATGGGCGGAAAAGGCGATCGGGACAGTGCCGTATGATGCGTACCGCGACATTCTGCGCGGCACAAGACCGCAGGCGGACGGCACATGGCTCTGCGGGCAGCTCACGGTCGTGCTGAACCGGCTGGCACTCTCCGGCGCCGAGGAGATCGGCCCGGCCGTTGAAGATGACGCAGATGCGCGTGCAGAGTCGATCTCGCGCCGCGTGCTGCTTTCGATCGCAAACAGTGCGGCGCTGCTTGCCGCATTTGACCGCGACGTTGATGATCCGCATATCCGGCTCTATGAGGAGCGCCGGCCGTACTGGCTCAAGGGCGTCGGAAAGCCCTATGCCGTCTCGGAGGAGCCGCTCTATCTGCAATTTGACGAGGACGGCGCCGTGACGCTTTCGACGCAGGAGGGGCGTTTCCTCGCCGTGACCAAGCTGGGGCTTGTCCGCCTGACCGACCAAACCTCCGGACTGGTGACGCGGTTCCGCTTCGGGCGGGAGCCGCTGCTTGCGCTCTACCCGAACGGCGACCAGAACCGTCCGCTGATGATCGCGGGCGGAAAGCTGCTCTGTGCATACCGCAAGCTGCAAAAGCAGGATGAGATCTTTGCGCGCAGGGTTTCGTTCGTGCTGGTGCATGAAAAGCCGGAGCATGTGAGCTTTCTGCTGAAATAAACGTAGGCGGAAATTCCCTGAAGCTGAAATCAAAACCGGCCCCGGAGGCAGCATTTTGCCGCTCCGGGGCCGTTTTTTTGCAATTATCATTTATCCCTGTGTCACAGTGAGCGTTTTGCCGTCACTGACCGCCGTGACCGTGCCGTCCGGCGTATAATATGCCTTGATTCCGCGGTCATTCAGCGTTTCGACCGTGGAGGGATCGGCATACTCCTGATTTGAGCAGCAGATCACCGCATATTCCGGGGTACACGCATTCAGGAAGTTCTCGGTCGTCGAGAGATAATTTCCGTGATACGGGAACTTCAGGAACGTGACCTTGCCCAGCTTCATGCCCATGATCTCATTCTGCCGCGCTTCCTCGGCATCGCCCGTAAACAGGAAGCTGTTTTCGCCGTGCTGCATATAAAGCACCAGCGAAAAATCGTTTTCCTCGTTGTTGCCGTAATTTGTCTTGTTCGCGGCAAAGAGCTGGAACGATGCATCGTCGCTGACCCATGCGGTATTTGTCCCCGCCTTCATTGCAGTCAGCTCTTTTCCCTTTTCCGTGACCTTCTCCATGAAGCTCGTGTATTCATCGGAGGTCGATTTGTAATCCGGCACATAGATCGTGCCGACATTCATCCGGTTGACCAGCCGCGCAGCGCCGCCGACATGATCCTTGTCAAAATGCGTGATCATCAGAACGTCGATCGTGTCGATTCCCTGTGCCGTCAGAAATGTCTCGATATCCTTTCCGTCGCCCTTGTTGCCTGCATCAATGACTGTGACACTGTTTGCGGTCTGTACGACCATTGCGTCCGCCTTCCCGACGTCAAACACCGTTACCGTCACACTTCCTGTCACCTCGGGCGCATCCGCCTTGCTGACGCTGCCCTGTGTTCCGCCGCTGCTGCTGCAGCCCGATGCAGTAAAGAGCGCCGCAATTGCGGATGCAACTGCTGCAAGGCGCTTAAACCGGTTTCGGATCGGCATAGAGATCGCCTCCTGTTTTGGAATATTGTGGGTACTTGTATCATATTAGATGAACCTGATATGAACCTGAAATCGTCACTCGCTCGGATCAATTTCCTTCCAGTAATGGATGAGATACTCTGTCCCGGACCAGACCGTCAGGACGGCGGCGATCCAGAAAAGCACCTGAAGCGTGATTTCCGCGCCGGTATAGACTGCGCCCGGAAGATGCAGCCCGAAGGAATGGAAATCATCCTTGAACGACCAGTAGACCAGTGCGGTGATCAGTGCGATCATGGTGAAGGCGGTTTTCAGCTTGCCGGCAAAGCCCGCCGGCACGACGGTCCCCTTTCCCGCGACCACAAGCCGCAGCCCGGAAACCATGAATTCCCGCGCAACGATCAGCAAAAATGCGGCGATATGCACCTTCTGCTGCTGGAGCAGGCAGGAAAGCGCCGTAATCACCAGCACCTTATCAGCGAGCGGATCGAGAAACTTTCCGAAATCCGTCACCTGATGATTTTTTCTCGCAAGATGCCCGTCCACCGCATCCGTAATGGATGCGCCGACAAAGATCAGCGTCGCGATCAGGTAATGACACGGTATCCGCCAATAGAAAAATATGACGAAAACCGGAACCAGTAAAACGCGCAGCAATGTCAGCTTATTCGGCGTATTCACCCGGCAGTCACCTCTCCTATCAAATCATAATCTGCCGCATCCGTGATGCGTACTGTCACATACTGTCCGGCCTGGAATCCGTCCTCCGGCGTACCGGGCAGATAGAGCCGCCCGTCCACATCCGGCGCCTCGGCGGGCGTGCGGGCGATCCATGCCGCATTCTCAGGGTCAAAGCCCTCGATCACGGCCTCGGTTTCCGTTCCGATGCGCGCCTGATTGAGCGCCGCCGAAACGGTCATCTGCTGCTCCATCAGCAGCGCTGCGCGGTGTACCCGCACCGCTTCGTCAACCTGATCGGGCATGTTCGCAGCGGCGGTGTGCTCCTCCTCGGAATAGGCAAAGCAGCCCATCCGGTCAAAGCGCATTTCCTGCACGAATTCCGCCAGCTCATTGAACTGCGCCTCCGTTTCGCCGGGAAACCCGACCAGAAGCGTGGTGCGGAGCGTCAGCCCCGGAATGCGAACCCGCAGCTTTTCAATGAGCTGCCGGAGCGTCTCCCGGTCGCCCTCTCTGCGCATCCGCCGCAGAATATCCGCATTGCAGTGCTGAATCGGAATATCGAGATATTTCACGATTTTCGGTTCCTTCGCGATCACGTCGATCAGCTCGTCGGTGATGCGCTCCGGGTAGCAGTAGAGCACTCTGATCCACCGGAAGCCCTCGATCCGGCAGAGCTTTTGCAGCAGCTCCGGCAGCATCGGCCTGCCGCAGAGATCCTCGCCGTAGCGGGTGGTGTCCTGTGCGATGACCACCAGCTCCGTAACGCCGGCCGCCGCGAGCGTTTCCGCCTCGCGCAGTACATCCTCTATCGGCACAGAGCGGTATTTTCCGCGGATTGCCGGAATCGCGCAGTAGGTGCAGCCGTTCGAGCAGCCCTCCGCGATCTTCAGATACGCGAAAAAGGGCAGCGTCGCGAGCACGCGCTGACCGGTCAGCGGCATATTGCACTTGGGCGCAAACCGCATCACGCGGTCGCCCTGCGTCACGCGGTCGAGCACCGCGCAGATCTCGGTCTGGTCGCCGATGCCGATGACGGCATCGACCTCCGGGAACTGCTCCGCAACCTCATCGCGGTAACGCTCGGCAAGGCAGCCCGTCACGATGATTCTCCGGAGCTTCCCCGCTTCCTTCTGCTGAATCAGCTCTAAGATCTGTTCAATTGCTTCTTCCTTTGCCGCCTGAATGAAGCCGCAGGTGTTGACAACCGCGACCTCCGCCTGCTCCGGGTCAGCGGTCAGCGCATAGCCTCCCGCTTCAAGCAGGTGCAGCATCCGCTCGGAATCTACCAGATTTTTGGAGCATCCGAGCGAGATCATACTGACATTCATATTGTTCTCCCGTTATCCGGCAGCCTGTGCAGCATAGCCGTTTTCAAATTTCCTGCCCGCCTCCGATTCTGCGAGCATCTCAGCGGTCAGCTCCCCTTTTCCGTCATAGCGATAGAATCTGCCGCTTTCCGCCGCAAATTCCAGCACGCAGTAATCCGGGTCACTGATGCCGGCCGGATAATATTTTTCATCGCCCGGATTCCAGAGCAGCGCCCTGTATGCCTCCTCGAAATGCACGGTCACATTCCCGTAAAGGCAAAGCCCCTCGAATTTCGCATCATCCGAAAAATACAGACAGGCATTGCCGTTTTGCATCAGGCTCTGCACATGCTCCGAGCAGGTGTTGGTCGAGATCAGATGCCGGGCAAGTCCCTTGTGCCAGACGCAGAATACGCGCCGCACGCTCGGTCTGCCCTGTTTATCCGTATAGCCGAGCGCCGCGAACAGCGAACGGTTCACCAGCGACATCAGTTCCTCATTCGTCATCGTCCGATTCCTCTGCGAGTGCGTAATAATCCTCGATTGCGTTCCGGATCTGCTGATAGGTATACCCGCGCCGCACCAGCGCCGCCGTGACCTTCTCGGATGCCTTGCGGTCATCCGGATCGGTCAGGTACCGCGCATATTTCTTTTGCAGGATTTCCAGAAGCTGCGCAGAAATCTGCTCCGGGTCGTCATAGGCAGAGAGGGCATCGTCGATGTCCGCCTGCGAGAGACCCCGGTGCCGCATTTCATATGCCGCGCGCCGGATGCCGTATTTCTTTCCCTCAACAAAATGCCGCGCAAGCTGCTCCGCATACCGTACATCATTGAGAAAGCCGTAGCGCGTGAGCTTTTCGAGCGCCGCCAGCACGGCGTCCTCCTGCGAATTCTTCGCATCCGTGAGCTTTTGATAGAGCTCGCGGTAGGAATAGCCGCGGCGCTCCAGCAGATACAGCCCGTACTCATAGGCACGGCGCTCCGCAGCGCGCTGTTTGAGCGCCGCGACCCGCTCTGCATCGAGCTCTGCCCCGGCATACAGCCCCTCCGCCTGCGCGAGCTCCGCGTGCAGCCAGAGCGTTTCGCCGCTTGAGAGCAGAATCTCCGTGAGCCTGCCTTTTCCCGGCGTCATTGCCTCAATTTTCATATGCAGTCCGCTCCCGGCTTATTCCTCCGGCGCAAACTCCTCAAAGTTGTCGTCGAAGCCGTCATCTCCCGCGGCATCCAGCGCCGCGCCGGTATCCGCAGCGGCATTGTCCGCCTTGGTCTTTGCCTTCGAGACCGCCGCTTCCTTCTTA
Organism: Oscillospiraceae bacterium; assembly: GCA_017460835.1. Classification (GTDB taxonomy): domain Bacteria; phylum Bacillota; class Clostridia; order Oscillospirales; family Ruminococcaceae; genus Firm-04. Next base: position 26,963 of record JAFUAD010000041.1, on the reverse strand, counting down.
TTCTTTTTGGAGGTCAGAACCAGATTGTCCTTCTGCTCCATGATCTTCTTCTCGACCTCAGCGGCGAAATCGGGCTCTGTTTCGAGAATGACCTTGACGGCATCTCTGCCCTGCCCGAGCTTGCGGTCGCCGTAGCTGAACCACGAGCCGCTCTTGTGGATGATATCGAGATCGGTCGCGAGATCGAGCACCTCGCCGATGCGGGAAATGCCCTTGCCGTACATCATATCGAACTCGCACTCCTTAAAGGGCGGTGCGACCTTGTTCTTGACGACCTTGACGCGGGTGCGGTTGCCGACGGCCTCAGCGCCGTCCTTGATGACCTCGCCCTTGCGCACCTCAAGGCGCACGGAGGCGTAGAATTTCAGTGCTCTGCCGCCGGTCGTGGTCTCCGGGTTGCCGTACATCACGCCGATTTTTTCACGGACCTGATTGATAAAGATCGCGACGCAGTTCGATTTCGCGATAACCGGCGTCAGCTTGCGCATCGCCTGCGACATCAGTCTCGCGAGCATGCCGACATGGGAATCGCCCATTTCGCCCTCGATCTCCGCGCGCGTGGTCATCGCGGCGACCGAGTCGATGACGATGACGTCGATCGCGCCGGAGCGCACCAGCGCCTCTGCGATTTCAAGCGCCTGCTCGCCGCTGTCCGGCTGCGAGACCAGCAGATCATCGGTCTTGACGCCGAGTGCCGCCGCATAGACCGGATCGAGCGCATGCTCGACATCGACGAACGCCGCCTCACCGCCGAGCTTCTGCGCCTCCGCGATGATCTGGAGCGCGACCGTTGTCTTGCCGGAGCTCTCCGGGCCGTAGATCTCGACGATTCTGCCGCGCGGCACACCGCCGATGCCCAGCGCCATATCCAGCGAAAGCGAGCCGGTCGAGATCGCCTGCACGTTCTGGGTCGTATTCTGCCCGAGCCGCATGACCGCGCCCGCGCCGTACTGCTTTTCGATCTGCGCGATGGCATTTTTCAGTGCCTTCTGGCGCTCCTCCTGCGTCGCGGGGATGACCAGCCCGATGCTTTTCTTTTTCAGATCCTGTTTTGCCATGTGTCTGTTCCTTTCTGTGCAGCTCCGCTTCGCCTGCACATCACATATTGGTTATGGATTCCGGTATCCGAGCACGACACGCTCGATGCCGTTCAGATCCCGGATCCGTTCAATTTGTTCAAATGAATTCTGCGAGAGAATCTCCCCGACTGCCGCGGCCTGTGTATAGCCGACCTCATAGGCGAGCAGCCCGCCCGGCTTCAGCGTCTCCCGCCAGAGCCGCGTGATCTCACGGTAAAAATGCAGGCCGTCCGGCTCGCCGAAGAGCGCCGATTCGGGCTCATAGCGCACCTCCTCCTGCAAATTCTGCATCTCCGCCTCCGTGAGATACGGCGGGTTGCAGACGATCGCCGCAAGCCCGTGATACTGCCCGGCGGCCGCTTCATCCAGCACATCCGCGCAGGAAAATGTCACATTGGGAAACCGGTGCAGCGCGAGATTTTTCTCCGCATATTGCAGTGCCGCCGCGCTGCGCTCCAGCCCGGCAAAGCGTGTGTGCTCCATATGCGCCGCCAGCGCCAGCGCGATGCACCCGCTGCCGGTGCAGAGATCCGCGATCATCTGCCCGCTGCGGTCGGGAAGGCGCGTCAGAACCGCCTCAACGAGCGTTTCGGTATCGGCGCGCGGAATCAATACCCCCTCGCCGACATACATTGTCAGCCCGTAGAATTCCCATTTGCCGAGCAGATATTGCAGCGGCTCATGCCGTGCGCGGCGTTTTGCGATGCTGCGTGCCTGTTCCGCATCCGCAGCATCCTCCAGAATCCATCTCGCCTCCGGTACGGCATCCTCAATTCCGCCGGCGGAAAGGATTTCCGCAATCTCCGGCAGCAGGAATGCCTGCCCCGTCACCAGATATCATCCTCCAGATTTTCCGGGATGCAGGGCTTCATCGCCGCGATTGCGCACTCGATCTGATCGTCGTGCGGCTCCTTTGTTGTGATGCGCTGAATCCAGAGACCCGGCGCCGAGAGAATCCGCGTACACACATTCGTATAGCGTCCGGCAATGCGGATCAGCTCATAGCTCACGCCCATGACGAGCGGCAGCAGCGCAAAGCCGAACAGCACCCGCTTCCACACGATCACATAGGGATTGAAGCAGCCGAAGAAAATGCCGATCAGCAGAACAAGGAAGATAAAGCTCGTGCCGCAGCGCGGATGGAAGCGAATCTGCTTCCGGACATTCTCGACCGTCAGCGGGAGCGCCGCCTCAAAGCAGGCGATGGTCTTATGCTCCGCGCCGTGATATTCATAGGTTCTGCGGACGCTCTTTGAGAGCCCGGTCAGCGACATATACAGCACAAAGAGCACGATCTTGACCACGCCCTCGGCAACGGATTTGACAATCCGGTTCTTTCCGAGCGGCGGAATCCAGTGGACGATCAGCTTCGGCAGATACATGAACAGCCCGATCGCGAGCACCAGCCCCAGCACCATTGCGATCACCATGATGATATTGAAGACCGCGTCGCCGAGCTTGTCGTCGAGCCACTGCTCAAATTTACTCGGCTCCTCGTAATCGTAATGCTCGGAGGCTTTTTTCAGGTAGGCCCAGCGGCGCTCGACCGTTTCGGCATCGGGCGGCGCGGCGGGGACATATTTTTTGTCCTCCTTCGCCTTTTCCTTCTCCGCCTTTTCAAAATAGCGCGGATACCACTGCCGGAACAGCTCTGCCTGCTCCTCCTCGCTGAGCTTCTCAAATTTCTTGTTTTTCTTTTTCCATTCGCAGAATGCGTCGATTTCCTCATCGAACTGCTTTTCGGCCGATTTCATCATGCACCGGTAGCCGTCGATCATGGATTTCACAAAATTCACGCAGCCGCGCACGAGCGGCACCCTCGTATACCACGGCAGAACGAGCCGCGGCTTTCCGGTTTTCGGGTCATTCTTCCATTTCGCCGGAATCTCCCATGTTTCGAGGTCAATCTCGCCGTTCGGGAGCCGGCATGCCATTGCGCCGCGGAAGGCGCCCTTCATCATGACGCCCTCGATCAGCGCCTGCCCGCCGATCTTCGAGCGGTGTGCGTATTCTGCTTTTGCAGCCTGCTTTCCGGCTGCCTGCTGTTCGGACAATGCATTCATCCTTTCAAATTATTGCTTCAGCATCCATATGTCGATAAACCGAAGTTTGTCGATGCTTTCAGCGATGGGCAGTGGGGGACGCCGTCCCCCACACCCCCTGCCAGAGGGATACTATCCCTCTGGACTCCCATTGTTGCTCCGCGCCTGCCCCCTGAGGGGCTGACGCGGAGCAATATCGGGATTCCAAAGGGACAATGTCCCTTTGGCGGGGTATGGGGCGGAGCCCCATTTCCAATCCGCCGGAGGCACCTATAAACTACAGTTTTGTTGATATTTGACTGCCGGAGTAATAAGGGCTGCTGCCCTTTGCCGGCAGCGTGATCGTCACGACCGTTCCGACATTTTCCTCGCTGTCGATTTCCAGTGTCCCGTGATGCATCGAAACGATCTCATCCGCGACGGCAAGCCCGATTCCGGAGCCGCGCCGCGTGTGATTCGGCTTATAGAATTTCGTCTTGACCTTTCCCAGATCGGATTTTTTGATGCCGCAGCCGTGGTCGCGGACGGTCACCCGCACCGCATTGCCGTCCTCCGCCGCATCCGCCGTGATCTCCACGAGCCCGTCCGGGTCGGAATACTTGATCGCGTTGTCAATGACATTGATAAAGACCTGCCGGATTCTGTTTTTGTCGCCGTACACAAACGGCAGCATCTCCGGCTCCTCATAGACCACGCGGATTTTGTCCTTTTTCGCGCGCTCCATGTAGATCAGGACAGCGTCGCCGAGCTCGGCGAGGACGTCCATCGTATCCATCTGCAAAGTGAAGTGGCCGCTCTGCATCCGCGAAAAATCGAGCAGCTCCTCGACCATTTCCGAGAGTCGCTCGGTTTCGCCGGTGATAATCCGCAGCCCCTTCTGCATCATCTCCGGGTTCGGCTCTGCGTCCCCGCGGATGCTGTCCGCCGCCATATCGCTGAGCGTATCCGCCCAGCCCTTGATCGCGGTCAGCGGCGTGCGCAGCTCATGGGACACCGAGCTGATGAATTCGTTTTTCATCGCCTCGGCCGTCGAGAGCTCATCTGCCATATGGTTGATGCCCGCGCAGAGCTCGCCGATCTCGTCCTCGCTCTCCTGATTGATGCGGGTTGTGAAATCGCCCTGCGCAAATTTTTCTGTATTGGTATTGATCTCGCGGATCGGCCGCAGAATCGAGCCGACGAAATACAGATTCGAGAGACCCAGCAGCAGCAGAACCGCAAAGGCAATCAGCGTGACAAACACCACGAACGCGGCGATCGTGTTGTCGATCGTCTCCAGCGAGGTCACGACGCGGATGGCGCTGTACTCCTCGCTGATATCGGCGATCGAATAGCTGACCGCCATGATCCGCTCGCCGTTGTCCGTTTTTCCGGTGCTGAAGCCGTAGGGATTCCCGGGCTGCATCGCGTCGTTGTAATCGGACATCTCCATTGTAAAATCGGGCGTAAAGCCGGAGGAGGTCAGCACGATTCTGCCGTCGTAGTCAATCGCCATGAGCTCCATTTTGTCCTTATCGGAGAAGCTCTCAAGCGTGCTGCGGATCTCCGCATTGAGGTTGGTTCCGGTGTCGGCGGCATACCGCGTCAGAACGCCGTTGACCGCGTTGATCTTCGACATCAGATACTGCCGCGCAGAATTATAAAAGTAATTCTGCACCGCATAGATCACCGTCAGCTCGATCACCAGCAGAATCAGGGCGATGACGCCGAGATTGTTGGTGATCCAGCGGCGTTTGATGCTTTTTTTCGCCATTGAGCTGCTCCCCTTTTAGCGGTGCCCCTCTGTTTTCTCCTCCCATTTGTAGCCGTAGCCCCAGATGGTCGTGATATACTTCGGGTCGGAGGGGTCATCCTCGATCTTCATGCGCAGGCGGCGGATGTTGACATCGACGATCTTGTTGTCGCCGTAATAGCTGTCGCTCCAGACATTCGAGAGAATGCTGACGCGGTCGAGCGCTGTATTCTTATTGCGCAGAAAATAGCTGAGAATCTTGTATTCCACATCCGTCAGCTCGATCGGCTCGCCGTTCTTCGTGACGGTTCTGCCGTCGAGGTCGATCAGGAACGGTCCCGATTCCAGAATCTTGACGCCCTCATTGTTCATGGAATTCATCATGACCCTGCGGTAGAGCGCATCGACGCGCACGGTCAGCTCAGAGGGCGCAAAGGGCTTTGTGATATAGTCATCCGCCTCGTTCATCAGCGCATTGACCTTGTCCATTTCCTGCGCCTTTGCAGAGAGCATGATGATGCCGACGGTCTTGGATTTTTCGCGCAGGCGCTTCAGAACCGTGATGCCGTCGATGCCGGGCATCATGATATCGAGCACGACAATGTCGAAATTGCCGTTTTCCTGATCGAACACGCGCAGCGCAGCCTCTCCGCAGTCCACATCGACCACATCGTAGCCTGAGCGCTTCAGGTTGATGACCACAAACTCGCGGATGACTTCCTCATCCTCACAGACAAGAATCCGTTTCATGCACGTTTCCTCCATTCTGATAATTTGACAGCACGGTATCTCAGAGCACCTGCATCGCAAACAGCAGCTCGCTTTCGAGAAGCTGAAGCGGACTGCCCGCGCCCTGAATCGCGCCGAGATAATAGTTTCCGTTCTGGCGGCGCAGCAGCAGATAGCCCTCCGACTGCATCGCGTCCGCGATCACCGGGTCATTGACGACCGCCAGCCGCAGCAGCGGCGCCAGCAGAACCGGCGTCCCCTCTGCATTTTGCAGCTCCGGGTCGATCTGATAAAACACGATTTCCTCATTCTCCTGAACCGCCGTGACCTGCTTCTCCCAGCGCTCGGGCATCACGAACACATAGCCCTCCTGCACCGCATAATACGATGCATACTCGCGGATCAGCATCCCGTTCCGGCAGGCATACCAGTTGGTCATGCTGAGCTGCGGCGCCTCAGAGGCTCCGCTGTATCCGTAAAACAGCGTGCTTCCGGGGATTTCCAGCTCCCCGTCCCCGTCGATGTCCATGGTCTGACAGCCGCCCGGCCGGGAGCTGTTCAGGCGGTCTGCGGCATCGGTATACACCGTAGAAAGAATCTGCTCCCGATAGGTCAGCACAGCGGTCTGTGCGGTATTGGCGCCGGTCGCGCCGTCGAGGTAGATCGCCGGAATCTCCCCGCCCTCCGGAAGCGGCAGCGTGCCGTATGCGGCGCGGGTGACGTCGGTGAAATTCTCCGGCAGATCGAGCGGAGAGCGGACATAATTCCCGTCCGCATCCAGCTCATAGACCGTCGCGGATGCCGGCACCGGCGACTTTGCCGTGTTGGTCAGAAAGAGCTCCGCGGTGCCGTCCTGATTGAGGTCGCGGATCTCCAGCATGGAATAGGGCACCGAAAGCGACTGAATCAGCGCGCCGTCCTCATAGTGATAGACCGTCGCCGCATGCTCCGCGCCGTCCACATAGCTGTACCGGAGAATCAGGTTTTTTCTGCTGTTTGCGCCGAGCCGTTCGATATCGACGCGCTCGATCTCCGCGCCCGCCGCCGGATATTCCGACACCGTGCGCCATTTTCCGCCGCGCTGGTCGAGCAGACAGAGCCGCAGCGGATTTTCCTCCGAGCCGCTGCGTCCCGCCTCATAGAACACAATCGCCTCATCGGTTCCGTCACCGTCCAAGTCCTCGACGGTAAACGCCGAGAGCCGTTCGCCGGATTTCGGATATTTCAGACTGATCTGCGAGCCGGCGGCCGATTGCAGCGCCTGATAGATCTGCTCCTGCTCCGCGGTCAGACGCGGCGGCGTCAGCATGGTTTCCGTGCTCGCCGAGAAGCTGCATGCAGGGAGCTGCACCGTCATCAGCGCGGACATTCCGCAGAGCAGCGCAAGCCTTCCGTTCATTTCCGTTCCGAGATCGGGACATATGCGACCCGTCTTGCAATGGATTTATATGCCGGGCGGATGATTCGTCCGCCGGTCAGCACCTCCTCGATCCGGTGTGCCGCCCAGCCCGCGATCCGTGAGACCGCGAACATCGGCGTCAGCAGGTCGGCGGGGATGCCGAGCATCCGATAAACCAGCCCCGAATAGAGATCGACATTCGCGCAGACATTTTTTGCAGCGGCTCTTGCGGATTTCTCCGCGACCAGCGACGGCGTCAGCCGCTCGATCGTCTCCAGCAGGCGGAAATCCGCCTCAAATTCCGTACCCTTTGCGAGCTCGAAGGCCTTTTCCTTGAGCAGAACAGCGCGCGGGTCCGAGAGCGTATAGACCGCATGCCCCATGCCGTAGATCAGCCCGGAGCCGTCGCCCGCCTCCTTCCGGAGGATTTTTCTGATGAGGTCGGCGACCTGCCCCTCGTCGTCGGTATTTGCAATTTCGCGCTTGAAATTGTCGAGCTGCTCAATGACCTTGATATTCGCGCCGCCGTGGCGGAAGCCCTTGAGCGAGCCGATCGCCGCGGAATATGCCGCATACGGGTCGGTGCCCGAGGAGGTCAGAACCCGGCAGGTAAAGGCGGAGTTGTTGCCGCCGCCGTGCTCCGCGTGCAGCATCATGCAGATATCAAGCAGATGCGCCTCCTGAGGCGTATACTGCCGGTCGAGCCGCAGCAGCGAGAGAATCGTCTCGGCATTGCTTTCCTCCGTGCGCAGCGGGTGCATGACAAGGCTCTCGCCGTCAAAGTGATTCCGCTTGACCTGATAGGCTGCCGACATAATCACCGGCAGCCGCGCGATCATGGAGACCGCGATCCGCACCTCGTTTTCGAGCGACCGCACCTCGCAGTCCTCGTCATAGGAATACAGCGCCAGCACCGAGCGCGCCAGCTTGTTCATGATGTTGTTGGAGGGGGCCTTTGCGATCATATCCAGCACAAAGCCCTCGGGAAGCTCCCGGCTCTCCGCGATATAATCGCGGAATTCGCTGAGCTGCTCTGCGGTCGGCAGCTTGCCGAACAGCAGCAGATAGGCGGTTTCCTCATAGCCGAAGCGGTTTTCCCGCTCGACCGCCCGCACAAGATCGGTGATCTCGTAGCCGCGGTAGATCAGCTCGCCGGGAATCGGCTCGATCTCGCCCTCGTTGAGCATGTAGCCGTGAACATTGCAGACCTTCGTGATGCCGGCAACAACACCGGTTCCGTCCGAGCGGCGCAGTCCGCGGTTGACATGGTATTTCTGAAAGAGCGACGGATCGAGTGCGGAATATTCCTGCAATCCCTCGCATAATTTGTAAATGTAATCGCTGGTATTTTTCTGGCTCATAGCAGATTCCTTTCCGGTGCGCACAGCATACCCATTTTATAATTCTATATTCCATTCTATTATACTGCTTTTTCCGCAGATTGTCAAGCAACAATATTCCGCCCTCGCAGCGCCGGGGTACGGTGCGCCGCCCCCGGAGATAAATGTGCCCTTCAGCGATGGGCAGTGGGGGACGCCGTCCCCCACACCTCCTGCCAGAGGGACAATGTCCCTTTGGCGGGGTGGGTGAGTTTGCATTGCAAACTCATAGCGCAGCGTGCGAGAGCCCCATTACCAATCCGCCGGAGGCACATTTATACCCGAGGACAGCGCACTGCGCCCGGTGCTGCGGGGGGCAGAAATAGTGAAGAGAGAGGGAGAGAAGATGTCGGATTCGAGATTTCGCACATTTGCGGCGGCGGCCGTGCTGATGCTGGCACTGCCCGCGCTCTCGGCAAAGCTGCCGGCGGCGTCCTCGGCAGCGGAGCAGCGCGCTGAGCCGGACGAGCCCGCAGTCACAGAGGATGCCGCCTGCTACCGTGTTCTGCGGACGGCGACCGGGAAGATCGAGGAGATTCCGGTGCGGGACTATCTGATCGGGGTTGTCGGGGCAGAGATGCCCGCCGCCTACGAGCCGGAGGCGCTCAAGGCGCAGGCGATCGCCGCGCACACCTATGCCGAGCGCATCCGGATGCAGAACCGGAGCAATCCGGACGCTGCCCGCGCAGGCTATGATTTCTCCGATGACAGCAGCAGCTATCAGGCCTTCTTCTCGCCGGAGCAGATGCGCACATTTTACGGCGACGCATACGAAGAAAGCCGCGAAAAAATCGCTGCTGCGGTCGATGCAGTCAGCGATATTCTGCTGTATTATGAGAATGAACCGATCGTCGCGGCATTTCACGCGGTTTCGGCGGGGCAGACCGAATCGGCAGAGGCGGTCTGGGGGGCTGCGCTGCCGTATCTGGTCTCGGTCAGCTCTGCCGGCGACTGCGATGCGCCGCAGTACGAAACCGTGCAGTGCGTGCAGCCCGATGCGCTGAAAAAGGCGCTGCGGGAGATCAGGCCGGCGGTCATCTTCGGCGAGGAGCCCGCGCAGTGGTTCGGGGAGCCGTCCTGTACGGCGGCGGGCACCGTCCTGCATGTGCAGTGTGGCTCGGAGGATTTCACCGGGCAGGAGCTTCGCGAGGCGCTGTCGCTCCGGTCGGCATGCTTTACCGTGAAATACGACGATATGCAGTTCATTTTCACGGTGAAGGGATACGGCCACGCCGTCGGCATGAGCCAGTACGGCGCCAATGTCATGGCGAAGGAGGGGCAGAGCTATGCGGAGATTTTGCAGCATTATTACCCCGGCGCCGAGCTCATCCGGAATCCATAAAGAGCACCCGGATTTTTCCGGATGCTCTCCTCATACTATGCATGAATCAGAACTGTTTTTTTCGTTGATACTGTCTCAGACGGATTTCCGGTCGGGGTCTCAATATAGAACTCATACATCCCGTATGCCGTGCCTGCAATCTGCTGATACAGCTCTGCGGTTTCACCCGAGATGACCCTGCCTTCTGAAAGATTGCTTTGATACGTTTCGATATAATCAGCGAACGCCCTGTCGATCGCCTTCAGATCCGTTCCCGCGGCAAGATCGCAGTATTCCGCGGAGACCGTCCGGATCGTGCCGTCCGCATTCAGGGAGATCATCAGCGAATCCCTGATCTGATCGGTTGTTTTCCGCTCCATGTAGATTTCACAGGGATAGGACATTCCGTTCATATCCTGATTTAGAACGTATGTTTCCTCGAATCCTGTCAGGTCGCGGCAGAACAGCGGAAGCATCTCTCTTGCCGCCGCATTGAGCTCGTCTGCGGAAAGCACCGTCTCAGTATCCGTGTTATAAAGAAGCCGCGTGTCATTTGTGAATTTCCGAAATCGCCCGTATTCATCGAACACAATCGAAGCGCCTGCCTCCGAGCGATACTCCGTCCACGAAAGCTGCGGCTTTTCGCTCTCATCGTAGATCCAGTCCGCGCCGAAATATTTTGGCGTATACGGTTCATCCGATTGCGTAAAGTCTGCCCGCGCAAGCCCGTTCTGCGGAAGATCAGGAATCTCGATTTGCAGAATCTCAATCACGGGCTGCACAACCGGCTCTGCGGACTTCCCGGAGGCGCCGCACGATACCGACACCGCACAGAACATACCGCAAACAAGCACAGCAAAGCGCTTTGCCGCTTTTTTCATACCCATCACTCCTTTTTCAAATCGGGCTGATTCCTGCTGCTTTGGAAATGATCAGACAGCCGGCTTTGCGATGCCCTCTTACTTATTTACACAGCATCCGGCGCAAAATCTGACACAAAAAGAATAATGAAACGGAACATCACAAAAGGGAGCGGTGCATAATGATACCGCTCCCTTTTTTCAGTCATTCCGCATTCGGGTCAAACGGGAATGCGGGCATCATTTTCAGCTTAAAGAGATTTTGCTTATGCTTGCGGTCGATGAGATTCTTGTGCTCCTCCGGCGGCTCGATGCCCTCGCGGAGATAGGCGTCCAGCTCGGCATAGGTAAAGCCGAGGTTGTCCTCATCGGTCTTGCCGCAGAGCCCGTCCGACGGGGTCTTGTCCACGAGCTGCGCGGGGAGCCCCAGCGCTCTGCCGATCGCCTTGACCTCTGTCACGGTAAACTGCGCAAGCGGCGCGAAATCGCCGACGCTGTCGCCCCAGCGCGTCGAATAGCCGACCCAGTCCTCCGAGAAATTGCAGGTGTTCGCAACTCTGCCGTTGACGCTCTGCGAGACTGCATAGACCGCGGTCATGCGGATGCGCGGCGGGATGTTGACAACGGTCTGATTCGAGAGCGGGGTCACAGCGGCTACTGCCTTTTCGATTGCGTCCGCCGCCTCGCCGATGTTGACGGTCACATGCGTGATACCGAGGTGCTTGCAGAGCAGCAGGGAGTCGTCGATATCCGGCTGCTCGCCGCGCGGCATCAGTACGCCGATGACGCGGTGAACGCCGAGGGCGCGGCAGAGAAGCGCGGCACAGACCGAGCTGTCCTTTCCGCCGGAGATGCCGAGGACTGCGTTGCATCCGTCGCCGTTTTCTGCGAACCAGTCCTGAATCCAGCGGCAGCAGTCCTCAATCGCACGGTTTACATCAAAATGATACATAGTTCTCATCCTTTCATCTAAGATACCTCCCGCCCCGGGAGATAAAGGTGCCTCCGGCGGATTGGAAATGGGGCTCTCGCACGCTGCGCTATGAGTTTGCAATGCAAACTCACCCACCCCGCCAAAGGGACATTGTCCCTTTGGAATCCCGCTTCTGCTCCGCGTCTGCCCCTTGCAAAGGGGCTGAAGCGGAGCAGCAATGGGAGTCCAGAGGGATAGTATCCCTCTGGCAGGGGGTGTGGGGGACGGCGTCCCCCACTGCCCATCGCTGAATGCACCTTTGTCTCCCCGGGGGAGAAGGTGTATTTACATAATGGCATAGAGCATCACGGCGGCATGGATACAGAGGAACGCCCAGAACAGCGGTGAGCTTCCTGCGAGCCGCATGCCGCGCATACACTGGTGCGGGGTTTTCTCGGGCATATGCTCCGTGAGGAACAGATAGAACACCGAAGCCGTCCCGAGCAGCAGAATGCCGAGCATAGAGACCAGCTCTGCGGTATGCAGCGTACCGGCATCCAGCACGGTTTCCGCGCCCGCCCGCAGCACGGCGGCGCCGTTGACCGCCATATGCACGATGATTGCCGGCATCAGCGAATTGTGCCGGATTGTGATATACGCGAGCAAAATGCCGAGCGGCAGCGCAAGCAGAAACTGCGGCAGATTCTCATGCATCACCGCGAACAGAAATGCCGAGAGGAAAATGCCGAAGCGCTGGCTGACGCGGCTTGCATTCTTGAGTACGACCCCGCGCAGCAGCAGCTCCTCGGTCACCGGCTCGATCAGGCAGGTATAGAGCACAATCAGCATCATGCGGGAATTGCTGCCGCGGAGCGAGAGCTCCGGGATGACCACGGGGATCCGGTTCTGCCTGAGAAACGGCACCAGCAGGTCGCTGAGCATCCCGCTCAGGAGCCCGATCCACAGTCCTGCCATAATATACAGACACATGCGCGGGAACCGGAAATCGCGCAGCCGGAACAGCGTTCGCTTCCGGATGCCCGTCATCCTGCATCCGATCAGAAACGCGGTCAGGTTTCCGCAGAGCACGGAAATCAGCAGAATTCCGAAATGAATCGCGCTGTCATCCATGTACTGATCGGCGATCAGCATATAATTCTGCGGAAGGTCGCCGATTTTGCGCAGATCGACCTGCTTTAATACGGCGGCGCAGAGCATCCGCAGCCCGAGATACAGCCCCAGCGTGACAACAAATCCGAGAATCAGCGTAAAAAACGCGAGACTGAAATACCGCCGGATGCGCGAGCGCTCGGCGCGGGCGGGAAACAGCGGCAGGCTGCTCCCGGGCATTCCCAGCTCCGGCGCGATCGCCCGGTAATCCGGTGAATAATCCGGCTCCTCCGTCGGATTCCGGAAGGGGTTGCGCAGATCGACCGGAGAAATCTCCGCATAATCGGGGTTTGGCATATGGCGCGCACTCCTTTCCGGTTATTTCAGCTTGACGACGGTCACGCCGTCCTCGCCCTCGCCGTAAACGCCGAGCCGGAACGACTTGACCTGCTTCATCCGGCGCAGATGCTCATGGATGCCCTTTCGCAGCGCACCGGTGCCCTTTCCGTGGATGATCGTCACGGTCTCAAAGCCCATCAGCACCGAGCCGGAGATAAACTGCTCGGTCATCATGATGCCCTCATCCACGGTACACCCGCGGATATCGAGCTCATTTGCGCCGCCGCGGACACTGCCGCTTTTTCCCTTTTCCGAGCGCACGACGGTCGTATGCACCTTCTGCTTCTGCTGCTGCGCCTTTTGATTGGTTTTCTGCACCTCCAGCCGGACCTGATCGAGCGGCACGCGGGTTTTCATCGCGCCGATCTGCACGGTCACCATGCTGCCGGAGGGCTCCGCGAGCACAGTGCCGCTTCTGCCCATTGACACGATCAGGACGGAATCGCCCGGAACGAGCGCCCGCGGCAGGGAGTAGGTGCTCTGATCATCGCGGTCGGTGTTGGCATAGAGCCGGTCAACCGCCTGTCTGGTATCGGTTTTCGCGGCTGCGATCTTCTGCGCAAAATCCGCGCTGTCCTTTTCCTTTTTGAGCGCCCGCAGCTCCTCCAGCAGCGCATTGGACTCCGAAACCGTCTGCTCGACGATGCGTCTTGCCTGCTCCTTGATGCGGGAGATCTCCTCCTCGCGTCTGCGCTCCATTGTCTCCGCCTGCTCGCGCAGTGCCTTTTCGTGCGCGGCGGCATCCGTCCGCAGACGGGTCAGCTCGGCGAGCTCCTTTTCATGCTCCGCTCTGGCGCGGTCAAGCTGCTCAACCGCCTGCTCAAAGCGCTGGTTTTCGGTACTGACAAGCTGCCGTGCATGGGCGATGACATCCTCCGGCATTCCGAGCGACCCCGCGATCGCGAAGGCGTTGGATTTGCCGGGCGAGCCGATCACCAGCTTATAGGTCGGCTTCAGCGTTTCGAGATCGAATTCGCAGGAGGCATTTTCCACATCGGGCGTTTCGAGCGCATAGCGTTTTAATTCCTGATAGTGCGTCGTCACGATCATGACCGCGCCCTGCTGCCGCAGCCGTTCGATCACGGCAACTGCCAGCGCCGCGCCCTCGACCGGGTCAGTGCCGGAACCGAGCTCGTCGATCAGCACGAGCGTGCGGTCATCGGCATTCTGCAAAATCGCGATATCCTGCAAGGTATGCGCGCTGAACGTGGACAGATTGTATTCAATGCTCTGCCGGTCGCCGATATCGACGAGAATCCGGTCAAAAACGGAAATGCAGCTTCCGTCCGCCGCGGGGATCATCAGCCCGCACATCGCCATTGCCGTCAGCAGCCCGACGGTTTTCAGCGCGACGGTCTTGCCGCCGGTGTTGGGGCCCGTGATGATGAGCGCGTGGTAGTCCGTGCCGAGGCTGAGGGAGATCGGCACGACGGTTTTCGGGTCGAGCAGGGGATGCCGTGCCTTTTTCAGCAGAATTGTGCCGTCCTCGTGAATCTGCGGGATGACGCCCTTCTGCATCGCGCCGAGCGACGCCTTCGCGAAATAGAGATTCAGCTCCGCCGCGATCTGATAGCCTGAGAGCATATCCTCCGCCGCCTCACCGCATGCCGCACAGAGCCGCTGCATGATGCGGTCGGTCTCCTCCAGCTCCTGCGTTTCGAGCAGCCGGATATCGTTGTTCGCCTCGACAATTGCCATCGGCTCGATGAAATAGGTCTGCCCGGTCGCGGAGGTATCGTGAATCAGGCCGGCGACATCGCCGCGGTGCTCCGCCTTGACCGGAATCACATAGCGCCCGTCGCGGATCGTGACGATCTGCTCCTGCAAATAGGTCTGCATTGAGGGCGATTTGATCATTTTTTCGAGCTTTTCGCGGAGCCTTGCCCCCGCCTGTGCGAGCTTTCTGCGGATCTGTCCGAGCGCGGGGCTTGCGGCATCCGCAAGGCGCTCCTCCGTTTCGATGGAACGCTCCAGCAGATCGGCAAGATACGGATTCGGGCGCAGCCGCTCAAAGAGATCGGAGAGCGTCGTCTGCATCTGCTCGCAGTGGGCATACCAGTCCGAGAGCGACGAAATCTGCCGCAGCAGCCGTGCGATTTCAAGCAGCTCCTTGAGGGAAATCCGCGCGCCGGACTGCGTGTGCCGGATTGCCGCGCAAACATCGCGGAAGCTGTCGAAGCCCGGCGCACCGAAGCGCACCGAAAGCTGAAACGCATCCTCGGTCTGCTGCAAAAGATGCCGCACCCGCTCCGCATCGGTTTCGGGCGTCAGCGCGAGCGCAAGCTCCTTTGTTTTTTCATTGGCTGCCTCACGGCTCAGTGCTTCGAGCACCTTGTGCAGCTCCAGCGTGATATAATCAGGTGATAACTGTGTATTCATGGGAAATCCTTTGTTGCAGTTCGGGCGGCATCCGGCAGCTTGCGCTTATTTCAGGATGCCGATATTCTTTTTCCAGTTAAGGATTCGCAGCACGGACGCATCCAGCCGCGATTCCTCGATCTCCCCGTCCTCGACCGCCTTGACGATCGCATCGACCGATTCGGTGAATTCCGCATAGCACAGCAGATCGTTTCCGGCGAGCACCGCCGCGACCGCAGGGTTCTCCCCGTCGGTATACTTCGTGATCGCGTTCATGCCGAGGTCATCGGAGATGATGACGCCGCGGAACTGAAGCTCCTCCCGCAGAATTTTGTGTACCGCCGGCGAGAGCGAGGCCGGGCGCTCCGTATCCATGCACTTTACGATATTGTGGCTGACCATGACCGAATCCGCGCCGTTTTCGATTCCTGCGCGGAACGGCCGGAAGTCCTTTTCCCGGAATGTTTCGAGGCTGCGGTCGTCATATGCAATATTTTTGTGCGTATCGCCGCTGCCGCCGTAGCCGGGGAAGTGCTTGAGCGTCGAGCCGAGCCGCATATCCCGCATGGCTGCGACGACGGTCATCACATAGGAAGTCGTCTCGGTCGCATCAAGACTGAAGCAGCGCGGCGCAATATAGTTGTTCTTTGAGAGCGGGACGTCGCAGACCGGCGCTAAGTTGGAATTGATGCCGAGCGTGAGCAGCAGCGCCGCCTTTTCCTCGGTGTCCTTCCGGATCGCGCCCCAGCCGCCCTCGTCATAGAGCGCCTTCGGGCTTTTGAATTTTGTCGCCCGGAGCTTGGGATTCAGGCTGACGCGGTTGACCGTGCCGCCCTCCTCATCGACGGAGATCAGCAGCGGAACCGCAGAGACGCTCTGGAAGCCGGCGGTCATCGCCTTGACCGCATCTGCGTCCTTATTCTCAAATGCGCCGGCAAAGAGGCAGACGCCGCCCGCGCCCTCCGAGGCGCATTTTTTCGCAAAGGTCTCATCCGAGGTGCTGACGAGTATCATCTGCGCCGCCTTCTCCCGGAGGCTCATACCCTCCAGAACCGACACCAGCCGGTAATCGTCGGGCGGGGTGTAGACGTTGGTTGTCACGGTCGTGGTTTCTGTCGTTTCGGTTTCGGTGATGCCGGTGGTTTCCGGCAGATTCAGCTCTGCCGTTTCCTGATAGGACTCAATTTTTTCTATTTTCGCGCAGCCGCAGAACACCAGCAGAATCAGCAGCGGCAGCAGGCAAACGCGGATCTCTTTCAGACGGGACAAATTCGGAACGCTCCTTTTCTTTTGGCTTTTTTCGGGATGCAGGGACTTCCTCCCGCTCCCGTATTCTCTAGTATTCCCCGATGGTCGGGGTTAATTTTTGAGGCTTTGCATCGGCGCAGGGATTCTTCCGCCGCGGGAGATAAACTTCTCTGCGCTCTCTCTGCGCACCGGCATGACGGGGCCGGTTCCGAACAGCCCGCCGAAATCGAGCTGCTCGCCCTCCTTCTTTCCGATTGCCGGAATCACGCGGACAGCGGTTGTCTTGCTGTTGACCATCCCGATCGCGGCCTCATCCGCAATAATCGCAGAAATGGTCGAAGCGGGAGTATCGCCGGGAATCACGATCATATCGAGCCCGACGGAGCAGACTGCGGTCATCGCCTCGAGCTTTTCGAGGGAGAGCACGCCGGCATTTGCCGCGTCGATCATGCCCGCATCCTCCGAAACCGGAATGAATGCACCGGAAAGCCCGCCGACGCTGGAGGACGCCATCACGCCGCCCTTTTTCACCGCGTCATTGAGCAGTGCGAGCGCGGCAGTCGTGCCGTGCATGCCGCAAACAGAGAGCCCCATGCCCTCCAGAATATGTGCCACGCTGTCTCCGACGGCAGGGGTCGGGGCGAGCGACAGATCAACGATGCCGAACGGCACGCCGAGCATTTCCGAGGCGCGCGTGCCGACGAGCTGCCCCATGCGCGTGATCTTGAATGCGGTGCGCTTGATGACATTTGCGAGCTCGTCGATCGTCGCATCGGGATATTTTTCGATCGCGGCGCGGACAACGCCCGGCCCGGAGACGCCGACATGCACCTCGCAGTCCGGCTCACCGACGCCGTGGAAGGCGCCCGCCATGAACGGATTATCCTCCGGCGCATTGCAGAAGACAACGATCTTTGCCGGGCCGAAGCACTGGTTGTCTGCGGTCATTTCCGCGGATTCCCGCACGATCTCGCCCATGAGCTTCACGGCATCCATATTGATGCCCGCTTTCGTTGAGCCGACATTGACCGAAGCGCAGACATTCGAGGTTTCCGCGAGCGCCTGCGGAATCGAGCGGATCAGTGCCTCATCGCCGGCGCTGAAGCCCTTGTGTACGAGTGCGGAGTATCCGCCGATGAAATTGACGCCGGTGGTCTCGGCGGCGCGCTGGAGTGTGTGCGCGAGCAGAACCGGATCGCCGCCTCTTGTCGCGCCGACCAGCATCGCGGCGGGCGTGATGGAAATGCGCTTGTTGATGATCGGGATGCCGTATTCCGTCTCGATCTGCTGCCCGACCGCAACAAGCCGTTCCGCCTTCCGCGTAATTTTTTCATAGACCCGGCCGCAAACCGTATGCATATCCTCTGCGCAGCAGTCCAGCAGCGAGATGCCCATTGTAATGGTACGGATATCAAGGCACTCGTCCTGTATCATACGGATCGTTTCCAGAATATCTGAAGTATTGAGCATAAAACCCTCCCGTCTGATTCAGATGCGGTGCATCGAATTGAAGATATCCTCGTGCATGACATGGATCGAAAGCCCGAGCTCCTTGCCGAGCGCGGTCAGCTCTGCGGAGAGCTCCGAGAAATCGCAGCTCAGCCCGCGGATATCGACCAGCATAAACATGGCGAACAAATCCTGAAGCACGCTCTGTGTCACTTCCATGACATTGGCGTTGTTGGAAGCACAGATCCCGCTGACCTTGTGCAGGATCCCGACGGTATCGTGACCGATTACGGTGATGACAGCTTTCACTTGAAACAGCCTTCCCTTCTGTTGTGGATTGTGTTTGTTTGCATGGCGGAATGCGCGGAAACAGCGCAGCTCCGCCCTCTGCACATACAGTGTTATTATAACACATCTCCCGCGGAATTGCAACCCTTTTCCGCCGGAAAACGACGGCGCCATATATGCTTTTATGCGGTATCTGCGGTGTATTGATAACGGAGCAGCGCCCCTGCAATCAATCCGCCGGAGGCACATAAGAAAAGCACAGCACTGCTGCCGTGTTTTTGTGCGCTGCAATGCTTGACAAATCCCGCGGCGGCATGGTATAATAGATGATGTATCGGCACTGCCCGGAAAAGCTGCGCCTGTGGTGGAACTGGCAGACACGTTGGATTTAGGTTCCAATGTCGCAAGACGTGCAGGTTCAAGTCCTGTCAGGCGCACCAGATCGGCGGCCTCTGCGAATCCGCAGGCTGTCCGGATTACAGATAAAAGAAAGGATGCACAAACATGAAACGCAGAGCGATTCTTCTTGCACTGTTGACAGCGGCGGCACTGTGTACCGGCTGCGGAAAAAGAATCTCCAAGCCCTCCGGGGACGGGGATGACAGCGGCTCTCAGGCAGAGGGCAGCAGCGGCGACAGCAGCAGCTACTTCGATTCGTATGACGACGACAGCTACCGGAACCCGTATCCGCAGGTTCAGAACGGCGACGGCGAGGACGCCCGTGTTGTTCTGGATGACGGCAAGGTCGTTGTGGTCACGGACGACGGCTCGATGATCGAGCAGACCGATCTGGGGCTGGAATGGAACTATCTCGGCGGAACAGTCCGCATGTACTTCCCGCTGGACTGGGACGACCGGTTCGTGATCCGCGGAACCTCCGTATACTGCAAAAAATGCTTTGCGCAGCAGGAGTTCAGCGGTGAGCTGTTTTCGATCGACTTTATCCGCGATACCGATATGAATTCCGATCCGGGCTTCTCCGCGCTGCTCGGCGGCGCGCAGAGCTTCTACACGGTCGCCATCGTCCCGCAGCAGGTCACCTATGATGCCGGCGACGCCGATCAGGCTGCGGAATATCAGGATATGGCCGAGGATCTCTCCGGCATTTTCCGGAGCACCTCCTGCCTGTTCACGCCGGGCTTCACGCCGATTGATCTTTCCGTCTATACGCCCGCCGGGGAATCGTCGTCCTCCAAGCTGTTCGGGAGCTGGGCCGAGGATGCCCAGACGGCAGCGGGCTACACCCCGAAGGCGATCTTCCGTTCGCGGGACAGTGCCTTTGCATACCGCACCTCCGACACCGAGATGATCTACGGTACCTTCCGGATCAACCGGAATGCGGCAGGATATGTCTGGAACACGGAGAACTGGGGCGATGCCGGGCTGGTTTTCGCAGGCGGACAGGTTTACCGCGTGACCTATTACGAATCCGAGCCGATGAAGCTGGAATTCGAGCCGCTGTTCCAGTTCGATCAGGAGAGCCCGATCGGGAAAAACAAGTTCACATACAGCAGCGATCAGCAGGAAATTTACAGCACAGACGAACCGGACAGCACGACCTCCGATTCTGAGAACTGAATCCAAAAAAACAAGAGCGGACAGGCTGAAACATGCCTGTCCGCTTCAATTTATACTGAATAGCAAGCGGAGAGAAACCTTCCCCGGTTCTCTCCGCTTTTGTGTTATTTTGCAAGATCACTGATCGGAATATTGCCCGCCAGATATTTCAGCAGCTTGCTGAGATCGTCGCTCTTGATCGCGCTGTCATGCGTCACATCCGCATTCAGCTTGCCCTGTGCGGTGATGCCGGTCTCAGTGTCCTCCGAGGCAACTCTCGCGAGCATGACTGCATCCAGAACATTCACTTCATCGTTGCAGTCCGCATCGCCCCAGACAGTGTTGTTGACGATCGGTTCGGTCGTCGCGGTATCCGGAGGCGTGGTCGGATCAGAGCCGCCGTTGTCAATGTCTGCGCCGGAATAGCCCTTTGTGCCGTCCGGAAGCGTGCCCCAGACCAGATTGCCGTTTACAAGCATCGCGAAGTTCTCGTTCAGAGCATCTGCACTCTTGAGGTTGTCGGTTGCGCCGAGGCCCTCATAGGACGGGTCGTTGCTGGTATCCCAGACACCTGCGGTGGACTGCCCGTTGATCGCATCCGGAATCGAAACACGGAACTGCACCTCATCGCGGTGCTCGGACTGTCCGGTCGGCTGAATGGCTCTGCCGTCCTCAAACTTGATGCTTGCATAGTAGATCGTGCCGCTTTCGAGATGCGGGCCGGTGACGGTTGCATGCCCCGGAACACCCTCGCCGTACTGCTGCGACTTGCCCTCGACCTTGACATCGTCGATCGAGAGGCCTGCTGCAAAGACCTCGCTGAGATCGAAGTAATAGCGAACCTCGATATCCTTCTGAACTCTTGCCGGCCATGCGGTGTGGTTCATTGCCCACATTTTGATCTCGGTGTAACTGACGCCCGGTGTGCCGTTGATGACAGCCGCGACCTCCCATTCTGCCCACTTCGGGGTTTCGGTCGGCGGGAATGCCGCATCGGTCGTTCCGCCGTAATCGTCAACCAGTGCGCAGAGTGCTGCGGTATAGCCCGCGTTGTAGTCGATCGCGACCTCGGAATACTGATACTGTCCGACGTCGTTCTTGTAGCTGCCGGTCTGATCCGGGCCGCCGACGAGTGCGCCGTAAAGCGTATGCGCATATTCGGTCTGCCAGCCCTCATCGCCGCCGGATTCCAGACCGAGGTGATTCCAGTGGTCATCGTGGACGCCGGATGCGGTTCTGTGGTGGAATGCAGACGGCTGCTTGTCACCCATGCCGAGCACATAGCTCATGTTGAGGTCGTTGTCGCCGAAGATGTAGTCCATCTGACCCTTTGCCCATGTGTTGTACTTATTGCTGAGCGTGCTGTTGTCCTTGAAGATCGTGTCGCTTGCGAGGAGTGCGATCCATGCGGTTGCGCTTGCGTGGCGGGCAGAGCCCCAGCTGAAGAGCCATGCAAGGCCGTCCGGCGTATACTGGATCTTCTTCCCGTTGTAGCCCTCCAGGCTCCAGTAATCGAGGTGATGTGCAATATGGTCGATCCACTCCTGATCGCCGGTCTCCTGCGCATAGAGCAGCGCGGCGCCCTGCGTGGTGTCATCCCAGCAGAAGCCCCATGTGAACTTCCGGTCGGTGGACTGATCCTCCTTCGGGAACTGCGGGATGTAATCGTTCTTGACCTTGTCCATATAGCTCTGGTCGCCGGTTGCCCGGTAAAGCCAGATCGCGGCATACATGCAGTCATCGACCCACGAGGACGGGTTATACATGCTGCCCATTGCGCCGTTTTCATTGGTTCTGATCTTGTCCGCGGTCTTGAAATAGGTCTTTGCCTGATCGAGATACGCCTTCGCCTTTGCGGGCTGCGTATCCTTGAACATCAGATAGCCCTCGGCGAGCGCCGCCGCGGAAAGCGCCATCGTCGTGGAATCCGCGATCGTGTCATAGGGGCGAACCCAGTCGCCGTTGTTCAGGTTGTGCTTGCGCATGTAGACCTCGGCGCTGCACCAGATGTTGTGGTCGGTCGAGCCGCCGGTGAAGTCGCCGATCGTGCCGATGATCTCGTCGCCTCTGTCACACTGCATGAGGAAATCGAGCGCCCACTGGACATTGTTGCGGTAAATTTCGCCCTGACCGATCTTCTCCACCGCGTCCTTGTACTCCAGATAGCCCCATGCAAGAACGGATGCCGAGTACGCATTGGTCAGCGTGAATTTGAAGTGGTCGCCGGCATCGAACCAGCCGCCCGTGCAGACGTCTGTTTCGTTCCCGTCCTCATCGACCATAGAATCCGCTCTCCACTGCACATAGTTCCAGTCCGGCAGCTTGCCTGCCTGCTGAACCTCGTAGAAGAACATGGATTTTTGCAGCGCTTCGGCGTAGTTATAGCCTGAAGCCGCCGCTGCCGGTGTACTGACCGCGCTGAACGGCATGGCAGTACCCGTCAGCACTGCCGCGGTCATCATCGCGGCGAGCCTTTTGGATTTCATACGAAATTCCCCCTCATAGTAAATTTTCGGCTGATATGCCCTCCCGCATACTTTACCTCTTATATCATACCACGATTCCCGCCGGTTTGTCAAGAGAAACCGCAGATTTCGCCCGCAAACAAAAAGGCACAGGGTCTGCTCCCCGTGCCTTTGCGCTGCGGTAAAATTGCTCACTCAGAGAGATAATTGCGCACCAGAACCTGCATCAGCTCGTCGCGGTCGATATGCCGGATCAGGCTGCGGGCGTTCTTGTGAACGGTAATATAGGTCGGATCCTCGGAGAGGATATATCCGACGATCTGGTTGATCGGGTTATAGCCCTTTTCGTTCAGCGCGTCATAGACCGTGCGCAGGGTTTGCAGCATTTCCTTTTCGCGTTCTTCAGAGATGGAAAATGTGATGGTTTTATCGGACATAACGAGGCTCCTTTCTTCTCTGACATTCTGCATTGTGTTACAAAATATATTATACCGCATACTGCGCGTAACTGCAAGCGGTTTTCAGAAAAATTGGCATCTTGTCCATTTCGGTTGCCGCATTTTTGTGCCCTATGCACAATTGCGTGCGGGGAATTTGAGGGAAAACGCAGGCGGGGAGGAAAAGCGGCATGCGCTCCCTCTCCGTCAGGAATGATTCCGTGTTACAGCGTAACGGTGCGCGGCGGCGCAGTAAAGGAGCTGAACACCGCAGTTGCGCCGCGGAAGTACAGAACCTCGGTGTTGTCGTCCTCGGCATCGTACATGGATTTGAGCTCGGGGTAGCAGTCGAGCATATAGCGCTTTGCCTCGAGGCGGTCATCGCGCACGAGCTCGCCGGAGATCCGGAGCCATGTGCCGTCCGCAAAGGCGCAGATCTCCGCCTTCGGGTTTGCCTGAAGCTGCTTTGAGACGCTCTTGCTCTTTCCGGTCTGGATGTAGAGCCTGCCCTCAAAGACCGCGGCCGTCCCGAAGGGTCTGACGCGCGGCTGATCGCCCTCGACGGTTGCGAGATAATAGGTCCCCGCTTTTTTCAGGAATTCCAGTACTTCGTTCATCATAAAACCTCCTGTTCCGGCTGTGCCGTACTATTATATTTGTATTATAGCATGGAAAGAGAGAAAATGCAATGGGCATATCAGAAAAATATGCAAAACGGGCTGCCGCAGACGGAATTTTCATGAATCCGCCGGTTTGCCGTAAAATTATAATAAAATTGCAATGACTTTGGACGATATTCCGAAAGTGAATGCAGAGCATGGAAAAGCGCGCTGTTTGTTCATAAAAAACTTTCTGTCCGTTCATAATTTATTCACGCGGAATTCAGCGGAATTTCAGATTTATTGGATATAATGTTTTCAAGGTTGAAGAAACCTTGTTTCAAATCCCCCAATCCCCCTATGTTTTGTTGATTTCACTTCCTCTTGCAAGCTATGTGACATATCGGTCACATAGCCTTTATTTTTGCCTTGGCGCGGAGCCCGCGCTGGCGATTCGCTTCGCACCATAAATAAACGGAGCTGAATCTGATGTCTCAGCCGAATATTTTGGCACGCTTGGGCGTGCACGCGAATTGAACTGCTCCTCTTTGTTCCATCCAATTAAACTGATATGGAACTAGAGAGGGGAAAGTTAAGGAAGGAGAGTCTGAGAGGGAACCTTAAGAGAGGGGAGAGAATAAGCGAACGAAGTTCGCGCGCTCTCCCCTCTCTTGTGGTTCCCTCTCAGGTTCGCGCCCCTGCGGCCGGCAGTGCCGGCTTCCATTTTGGCTTCGCACCATAATGAGCAGAGGAGGGTGTTTTTTCTCAGCCGAATATGTGGGCACGCTTGGGCGTGCAGGCGCGGATTACGCCCAATATTCAACAGGCGAGATTCAAAACCAATATAGAACAATTCGCACAGTCGGCGCGATTGGTGGTGTTATCTTTCCTCCGCGATTGGATATATTGTCTAATTTTGAAAGTCAGTATTTATGAGTATATCCAAACTTTATGCAGCATGATTGCATTCTTTTCGCAAGTATGCTATGATAAAGAAAACACAGACGGGAGGATTCTAATATGAACGGAGACAAATACAGAAGCAGCGGGTGCGGATATGAAATCCTGATGGCATTTTTAGGCAGCGGAATCGGAGGCTTCATCGGTCATCAGTTTGATAAACTTCATGATGCACTCGAACAGCTTAACCTCAGCAATCTGGAACAAACCTTGTCCCAAACATCCGAAGAACCATTCACCCCTGTTTACACAATTATCGGCCTATTGGCAGGGCTTGTTCTTAGTATGGTGATCAGTCACCCGTTTGCGAAAATACTTTATGGAGTCGGTGACATCATAGACGGACAGCAGGAACAGATTGATACTTTAGATCAGCGTGTTGCCAAGCTGTCCGATGAGATCTTCAAAAATATGGAAATCATGAATAACAATATCAAAATAATAAAGAAACACGTTAAGACTGAAAGCACTCCGGATTCTGATGTTCAGTCCCATGAACCAAAGCCAGAAACGCAATTAAGTGAAACAGACCCAAACGAAGCGGAAAAAAGTGAAACGGAACCAACTGAATAATGCAAACCAGCCTTTGAGCCTTGCGGTTTAGAGGCTGGTTTTGCTGTTTGACAAAAACGCAGTTGCAAAAGGAATCAAAATGTAGTATAATACTACTGAAAAACCAAACAGGGGGAAAGAACTATGGATGCACAGACACTCGCCGCAAAAAAAGAGGAGTTCCTCACGATCTACCGCGAAAACATCACGCGAACCGGCAGCGACAAGCTCCTCCGCTACCTGCTCTCGGAGGAGAGCGACTTCTTCACCGCGCCCGCCAGCACCCGCTACCACGGCGCCTATGAGGGCGGCCTGCTCGAACACTCGCTCAACGTCTACCACAACCTCAAGGCCTATCTCGCCCGCGAGCGCGTCCACGACACCTACGGCTTCCCGGAGTATTCCGAGGAGAGCATCGCCGTATGCGCGCTGCTGCACGACCTCTGCAAAATGAACTTCTACACGGTCGATTACCGCAACGCAAAAAATGAGCAGGGCGTCTGGGAGAAGGTGCCGTATTATAAGATCGACGACCGCCTGCCTTACGGTCACGGCGAAAAATCCGTGTTCATGATCCAGTTTTTCATGCATCTGCGGAAGGAGGAGGCAATGGCGATCCGCTGGCACATGGGCTTTTCCGGCCCGGAGGACGCCAATACGGTCGGCCGGGCGCTGGAGCGCTTTCCGCTCGCCTTCGCGCTGCATGTCGCCGACATGGAAGCGACCTATTTCCTCGAAGGCAGCCCGCTTTGACCTAAACCATACAAAATACAGCCCCGAAGCACCAATTCGCTTCGGGGCTGTTCGTATTTATACAGACAAAAAGGATGCGGGCTCGGCATTCGAGAGCAGCATGCCGGCGTTATTTTTGATTCTGCGGTAATACTGCGCGGGCAGGCTGCGCTGAATCAGGCGCATTGCCTCCGTGAAATTCAGCGGCTCGTCGATCCGGCGCGCGCCGGTCGAGACAAAATGCGCATACTGATTTGCAAGCAGATACAGCGATAGCTTGCGATAAGCCTGCTGCAAAATGCCGTTCACGGAGATTTGCAGCAGAATGCCGGTCTGCCGCAGCACGATCCAGTCCTCCGGCGTCCAGAGGTCAAAAAACCGGTCGATGTCCACCGCGATCGGGAACAGCCCGCTGACGATCTGAAGGCGCTTGATCTCCTCGCAGAGCTCCGGCGAGACCTTCTCCCGCGGCAGGTCGAGCATCAGATAGCCGGACTCGCCGAGCACAAACGGCTTTAATTCCCGCGGGTGATCGACGCAGTAGCGGAACGGCAAGACCGCACCGCTGACCAGCCGCATCGGGGCGGCGGCGCTGCGCAGTGCCTCCAGCTTTTCATCGCGCAGGCGCAGAAATTCCGCAGGCTCATGCTGCTCCGGATCGAAAAAGGGCGCAGCGACGGCGATTTTGATATTGCTGTCCCGGAGGGCGGCGATGCGCTCTGCGGCAGCTTCCGCAGACAAGGTTCCCCCGCCGACGGCAGGCAGCCCCGGCAAAAGATTCGCATGAATATCAACATAATAGTTCACAGCCCCTGTTCACTCCCTTTCCGGCGGTTCCGTTTCCGGCACTTGATACAATTTTATTGTATCACAAAAATGATTGCTTGTCAATAATTTGTGGATAATTTATGAACGCGCAATGTAAAATTCTGCGGCGGATTCCCCCGGCGTCTGTCGTACAAAATGACGAAAAACGGCAGGGGCAGCGGGGATTCCCTGTTTATTCATATTCTGTTCGCGGAATATTCAGCAGTTCGACAGGATTCGGCGGCCGGGATGCTTGACACGGCCTGCTGCAAAGTCTATAATAAGAGTATGAGGGTGTGCTCACGAAAATTTTTCCGATAAGGTGTAACCTTTTCCGAAAAAAGTTGTTCTTATATATAAAGGTGCGAATGAACCGCGAACCCTGAATGCGTATTTCGTCTCATTGTCCAAAATTTGCCTGTGAAATTTGTGCAAGTATACAAAGTTTTATTTTTCTGAGAAAAACTGCTAAGAAAACAGGGCAAAAAAAGCATATAAGGGCAAGAACGCGGATATGCGTCAGGAAGGGAGATGGTTCCGATGCACCT
>JAFUAD010000081.1 GCA_017460835.1 Oscillospiraceae bacterium | reverse complement strand
CTGAAGGCTGTTCGCCTCGACGAAATACTTGTTGTTCGCGTCCTTGAGGACATGGAACGGGCGACCGCTCCAAAATGCTCTCTTGCAGATCTCGTTCATAAAGGGAAGGTTGTAGCCGAGCTTGCTTGCGGCTGCGTACATGGAAAGGAGCGTCAAAGTCATCTGTTTCATGATATTATTCCTCCTGATTGTTTTAGGCATACGGAACGGATGTCGGTTTCGTGTTTTCCTGCGGTCACGGCAGGCAGCGGATCGTCATATATTGGGTTACATCAGTATCACCTCCAGCGACAGGGCAAAGAAAAAGCCCGGTTTTTCATGATCGAAAAATCGGGCATACGGATACTATTTAGTTGTTAGTAGAGCTAATTCCCTTACGCAAATTCCCATGTAGTTTGAGGGTTAGTGTATGCTGGGTGTGGGAACTATTTTGCGGGAACTTGCGTGGGAACTTGGGCTGAAAATGGACTCAAAATAGAGATTTTTGGTTCAAATAACAGAATCACGATTCATGCGGGATACGCTGAAAATAACGCAACAACTGGAAATTCGCCTAGATAGGTCGTTTTGAGAAATCATTGCTAAGCGGGCAGTGCCCGCTGCCAATTCGCTTCGCACCATAATGAGCGGAGCTGAATCTCTTGTCTCAGCCGAATAGGTGGGCACGCTTGGGCGTGCACGCAGATGGAAACTGCTTTTGTTATTTGCCCAATGGCCAACAGACGCAGACATACCAAGATGCGCGATAAAATAATCTTGCAACAATATAAGGCAAAGCACGCTCTCATTTTGAAGAAGAAGGAGGAGTAAAATCTAAAATAATAATATATATATTTAATTTTATATTTTTTTAGAGAAAAATCTACTCCTCCTTCTTCTTCAAATGGTGTACCGGAGTTGTATCATCTTGCGGCAATATCAAACAAACCATACTCCCGTTTTGAGGAAGAAGGAGGAGGCGCGGAGCCCGCGCTGCCGATTCGCTTCGCACCATAATGAGCGGAGTTGAATCTCTTGTCTCAGCCGAATATTTTGGCACGCTTGGGCGTGCACGCGGCAGTATCCGCATACGAATAGTGGGCGCATGAACCAAAAAAGCAGCACACTCCTGTGCTGCGTCCTGATTGAGATTGGGCGGATATGCCAAGAAACCCGCGAAGCCAAACCGGCAGCGGGCACTGCCCGCTTGACAAATACCCCGGGAGGGTATATAATAGAGAGGGAAACACATGATAACGGGAGGTGCCGAATGGAACAGAACACACCGCAGTGCTGCCATTGCAGCGAACGCAAAACCGAGCGCTCCGAGGCCGAGCGCAAACGCCTGCTCAACCGGCTCAGACGAATCGAAGGGCAGGTGCGCGGCTTGCAGAAAATGCTCGAACAGGACGCCTACTGCCCCGATATCCTGAACCAGTCCGCAGCGGTCAAGGCCGCGATCGACGCCTTCAGCCGCGACCTGCTTGCGCGGCATATCCATACCTGCGTCGTCCGCGGTATCCGCAGCGGCGACGACGACGCCGTCGATGAGCTCGCGGAGCTGGTGCAGAAAATGATGAGGTGAAGCTATGACACAATACCATGTAACCGGCATGAGCTGCGCGGCATGCAGCGCCCGGGTCGAAAAGGCGGTCGGCGCCGTCGAGGGCGTCACGGGCTGCGCGGTCAGCCTGCTGACCAATTCCATGGGCGTTGAGGGCGATGCGCCGCCGGAAGCGGTCATCGCGGCAGTCGAAAAGGCGGGCTACGGCGCCGCGCTGAAAACCGCCGATCAGCCCGCAAAGCAAGCCGCCGAGCCCGGCGATGACACGGAAACACCGAAGCTGCTGAAGCGCCTGACCGTCTCTGCGGTGTTTCTGCTGATGCTGCTCTACGTTTCGATGGGGCATATGATGTGGGGATTCCCGCTGCCTGCGCGGCTCGCGGAGAACCCCGCCGCAATCGGGCTGGTGCAGCTTCTGATCGCGGCGATCGTCATGGTCATCAACCAGCGCTTTTTCATCAGCGGATTCCGCGCACTCATGCACCGCGCACCGAATATGGACACGCTGGTCGCGCTCGGTTCGGCGGCGTCATTCCTGTGGAGCACGGCGATGCTGTTCGTCATAACAGATGCGGCGGCGCGGGGTGATACGCAGCGGGCGGCAGACGGCCTAAAACAGCTCTATTTTGAATCTGCGGCGATGATTCTGACGCTGATTACCGTCGGGAAGACGCTGGAGGCGCGCGCGAAGGGCAAGACCACAAATGCGCTGAAAAGTCTGATGAAGCTCGCGCCGAAAACTGCGGTGATCCTCGAAAACGGCGCAGAACGCGAGATTCCCGCAGAGCAGGTCATGCCGGGGATGCAGTTTCTGGTAAAGCCCGGCGCGCAGATTCCCGCAGACGGCAGGGTTCTGGAGGGCAGCGGCGCGGTTGATGAATCCGCGCTGACCGGCGAGAGCATTCCGGCAGATAAGTCCGCCGGGGACAGCGTCTCGGCCGGCACGATCAATCAGGCGGGCTTCCTGCGCTGTGAGGCACTCCGAACCGGCGCAGATACGACACTTTCACAGATCGTCAAAACGGTGGAGGATGCTGCCGCGACAAAGGCGCCGATCGCCAAAACCGCTGACAGGGTTTCGGGCATTTTTGTCCCGGCGGTGATCGCCGTCGCGCTCGTGACCTTCGCGGTCTGGATGCTGCTCGGGAAAACTGCGGGCTATGCGCTCGCAAGGGGCGTCTCGGTGCTCGTCATAAGCTGCCCGTGTGCGCTCGGCCTCGCGACACCCGTTGCGATCATGGTCGGCAGCGGGGTCGGTGCGCGGAACGGCATTCTCTATAAAACCGCTGCGGCGCTCGAGGAAACCGGCAGAATCCGGTTTGCGGCAATCGACAAAACCGGAACCGTGACCGAGGGGCAGCCGCAGGTGACGGACACCGTTCCGGCGGAGGGTGTTTCGGAGATGACCCTGCTGACCGAGGCGGCTGCGGCAGAGCAGCACAGTGAGCACCCGCTGGCGCGCGCGGTCATGGCATATGCAAAGGAACGCGGCGTGCAGATTCCGGCAGTGACCGATTTCGCGGCACTTGCAGGAAGCGGCGTCACGGCAAGGCTCGGCGGTGCAGTGCTGCGGGGCGGCAATCTCAAAAGCACGGCGGAGGCTGCGGAGATTCCGGCGAATCTGCTGACGCGGGCTGAG
The DNA here is from genome assembly GCA_017460835.1 of Oscillospiraceae bacterium. Taxonomy (GTDB): domain Bacteria; phylum Bacillota; class Clostridia; order Oscillospirales; family Ruminococcaceae; genus Firm-04. Next base: position 2,425 of record JAFUAD010000081.1, on the reverse strand, counting down.
CAGCTCGCGGGCGAGGGCAAAACGCCGCTCTTTTTCCTGCGGGACGGTTCCCTGCGCGGCATGATCGCCGTCGCGGACGTCATCCGGCAGGACAGCGCCCAAGCGATTGCAAGGCTGCGTGACATGGGAATCGAAACGGTGATGCTGACCGGCGACCAGCAGCGGACTGCGGATGCGATCGGGAAGGCTGCGGGCATTGACCGCGTGATCGCGGGCGTACTGCCGGAGGGCAAGGCACAGGCGATCCGGGAGCTCGCGCAGGGCGGCAAGGTCTGCATGATCGGCGACGGCATCAATGACGCGCCCGCGCTGACCGTTGCGGATATCGGCATGGCGATCGGCGCGGGAACGGATATCGCGATGGACGCGGCGGATGTCGTGCTCATGCGCAGCAGCCTGACGGATGCGGTGAATGCGATCTCGCTGAGCCGCAAAACGCTGCGGAATATCCGCCAGAATCTGTTCTGGGCGTTTCTCTATAATACGATCGGGATTCCGCTGGCGGCGGGCGTGCTGGTGCCCATCGGACTGACGCTCAGCCCGATGTTCGGGGCGGCAGCGATGAGCCTGTCGAGCTTCTGCGTTGTGACCAATGCACTGCGGCTCAATTTCTTCCGTGCGGAGAAGCCGGGGCGCAGTCTGCGTCAAATACCAAACCCAAATCAGAAAGGAACGGTGAATCAAATGAACACGGTAACACTGGAGATCAAGGGCATGATGTGCCCGCACTGCGAGGCGCATGTGAAAAAGGCGCTGGAGGGCATGAACGGCGTGACGGTGCAGAGCGTCAGCCACGAGTCCGGAACTGCGGCAGTGCAGTGTGCAGGGGCAGCCGATGAAGCAGCATTCCGCAGCGTGATCGCGGATGCGGGCTACGAGCTGACCGGCATCAAGGCATCATAACAGCAAAGGGAGGAACCGAGGTTCCTCCCTTTCAGCTTGTCGATTATGATGTATCTCCGATGGATTGATTACAGCGCGCGCTTCAGCAGCGTGAGATCGACTGCGTTGATCTTCTGATCGGCGTTCATATCGCCGCGCTCCGCCTGACCTTCCGTCAGGTCGCCGGCCGCGCAGATGTATTTCGCGAGCATCACCGCATCCGCGATCGTGACCGCGCCGTTTCCGTCCACATCCCCGCGCAGAAGCTCCGGGGCCGGTGCGGTCGTTGTCGTTTCGGTTACGGTTGTGGTGGTCGTGGTGGTTGTTGTGGTGATTTCCGCGGTTTCGGTCGTGCCGGGCTGCGTGACCTCCGGGCGCTCTCCGCTGAGATACTCCGAGAGCCGCGCATACCAGAATTCACCCATCTTCCGATAGCCCTCCGCGCTCGGATGCACGCCGTCATAGAGGTCGCTCTTGGTCAGGACGCCGTTGATATCCGCGAGGATCACCGGCTTGCCCTCTGCGCGTTTTTTCTCCGCAAGTGCGCGGATCTGCGCATTGCACTGCTCGACCGCCGCATCCATCGACTCAACGGTAAAGAAATAATCGCTGATATAGAGATTGTTGGTCGCGTCCATGACCGGCAGCGTCGCCAGATACAGCGCGCCGTCCTCGGGCAGAGCCCCCAGCACGATATCGACCAGAACCTCCAGCCGCTCGCCGTAATGCTCCAGATCATAGAGGCTCAGAATGTCGTTTGTGCCGATTTGCAGGAACACGACATTCGCCGGATACTCGCCGAGCATCCATTCGGCGAATTCCGTCAGCCCCGAGCGCTGCCCGGAGATGGAATCCTCCTGCGCGATATTCGCGACCGAATACCCGGAATAGCCCGCATGCTGCGGGTCGTAGCCGCTGCCGCCCCAGTTCGGGCCGACGAGATCGACCAGCGATTCCTGATTGTTTGCCGTGATGTGTTCGCAGAGCGTGTTGCGGTAGCCGCCTGTCAGCCAGAATCCGTCCGTAATGGAATCGCCCATGCACATCAGCCGCACCGGTTTTTCCTCTGCCGCGCTGCCGGGCACAGCGCCCGTGCTCAGCATGAGCGCAGCGGCGCCTGCTGCCGCAGCGATCTTCTTGTAGTCATACATAAATCCGACTCCGTTCCTTCAGTGTACCCCCGCGATCCTGTTTTGCAGATTCGCTTTCTCTCTGATTCTATTATAGCAGATACGCGCTTTCCGGGCAATGCATTTTTATCGCTTTTCCTGTGCAATCGTACAAAGATGCACCTGAACCCTTCTGCATAAACCATAACCGGGCAGGGTCCGGCTCCGGTTTAATCCCCCGGCAGTTCTGCTTCATATTTTTTATTTTGTTTCCCATTGAAAATTCCGGTATAATATGCTATAATAGAACCACTTTATCGCCAATTATCGTCATTTATCGTCAAGTGATGCCAAATCACCGAAAAATCGGGGCTTTTGACGGTAGAAAAGCTCAAAACTGCGCTATTTCGGCAAATCGAAAAAATCGCATATTT